>NZ_JBWKAW010000028.1:0-132671 GCF_056437345.1 Kitasatospora sp. NPDC042419 | reverse complement strand
GCCAACGCCTCCACATCACCCGAAAGCACCACACTGGTCGGCCCGTTCACCGCAGCGAGCGACAACCTGCCGTCACCCGCGACCAGTTCAGCCGCCCGCTCGGCACCCACGCCCACCGACAGCATCCCGCCGCCCACCGAGGACACCCGCCGCAACGCACGACTACGCAGCACCACGATCCGCGCCGCATCCTCCAACGACAGCAACCCCGCCACATGCGCAGCAGCAATCTCACCCTGCGAATGCCCGACCACACCGGCCGGACGCACCCCCACCGACTCCCACCACCGCGCCAGACCCACCATCACCGCGAACAACGCCGGCTGCACCACATCCACCCGGTCCAGCAACGCCCCCGCGCCGTCGCGCAACACCTCCACCAGCGACCAATCCGTCAACGGATCCATCACCACCGCACACTGCGCGACGGCCTCCGCGAACACCGGGCTGGCGGTCAGCAGTTCAGCCGCCATCCCCGCCCACTGCGACCCCTGCCCCGGGAACACGAACACCGGACCACCGGCCACAGCCGCGCCGGCACCATCCTCGGCCACCGCCAACTCAGCCAGCCCGGCCGCCAGTTCACCGACATCCCGACCCCGCACCACCGCACGGTGATCGAAGACCGTCCGACCGACCGCCAACTCCCAACCCACCGAAGCCGGATCAGCATCCGGATTCGCCAGCGCCCACTCCCGCAAACGCCCCGCCTGCGCCCGCAACGCCCCACCCGACCGCGCCGACAACACCCACGGCACCACACCACCCGAACCGTCGACGACGACGGACTCGGCCTCGGGCTCGGGCTCGCCCTCGGGAGCCTCCTCCAGCACCACGTGCACGTTGGTCCCGCTGATCCCGAAGGACGACACGCCAGCCCGCCGGACCCGCTCGCCCGCCGGCCACGGCACGTCACCCGTCAGCAGCTCGACCTGCCCCGCCGACCAGTCCACGTGCGGCGACGGCGCGTCCACGTGCAGCGTCCTCGGCAGGACACCGTGCCGCATCGCCATCACCATCTTGATCACACCCGCGACACCCGCCGCAGCCTGGGCGTGACCGATGTTGGACTTCACCGACCCCAGCCACAACGGCCGTTCGGCCGACCGCCCCTGCCCGTACGTCGCCAACAGCGCCTGCGCCTCGATCGGATCACCCAGCGTCGTCCCGGTCCCGTGCGCCTCCACCGCGTCCACCTCCGCCGCCTGCACGCCCGCGTTCGCCAGCGCCTGCCGGATCACCCGCTGCTGTGCGGGGCCGTTGGGGGCGGAGAGGCCGTTCGACGCGCCGTCCTGGTTCATCGCGGATCCGCGCACCACGGCGAGCACCCGGTGCCCGTTGCGGCGCGCGTCCGACAGCCGTTCCAGCAGCAGCAGTCCGACGCCCTCGCCCGCGCCCATGCCGTCCGCTGCGGCGGAGAACGCCTTGCAGCGGCCGTCGCGCGACAGCCCGCGCTGCCGCGAGAACTCGACGAAGAACTCGGGGGTCGACATCACGGTCACTCCGCCGGCCAGCGCGAGGTCGCACTCCCCCGAGCGCAGCGCGTTCGCCGCCAGGTGCAGCGCCACCAGCGACGACGAGCACGCCGTGTCGATGCTGACCGCCGGCCCTTCCAGGCCGAGTGTGTACGCGACGCGTCCGGAGGCGATGCTGTTGGCGCTGCCGTAACCGACGTACCCCTCCACCTCGTCCGGGACGTGGTCGAGCCGGGATCCGTAGTCGTTGTCGATCACGCCGGCGAAGATCCCGGTCCGGCTGCCGCGCAGCGAGGTCGGGTCGACTCCGGCCCGCTCGACGGCCTCCCAGGACGTTTCGAGGAGGAGCCGCTGCTGGGGGTCCATCGCGAGTGCCTCGCGCGGCGAGATCCCGAAGAACTCCGCGTCGAACCCGGCGACACCGGACAGGAATCCGCCGGTGCGGGCGTAGCTCTTGCCGGACTTCTCGGGGTCGGGGTCGAACAGCGAGGCGACGTCCCAGCCCCGGTCCTGCGGGAAGTCGCCGACGGCGTCGCCGCCGGCGGCCACCAGGTCCCAGAGGTCCTGCGGCGATCCGACTCCGCCGGGGAACCGGCAGCCCATCCCGACGATCACGACGGGGTCCTCGCCGCCGGCCGGCGCGAACGCCGTGGCGGGGGCGGGCAGGGCCGCCGCGCCGCTCGACGGCGCGGCGCCGTCCAGCAGCCGGCCGAGGAGGAACTCCGCGAGCCGGACCGGGGTGGGGTAGTCGAAGACGAGCGTCGACGGCAGCCGCAGGCCGGTGGCCGCGTTGAGCCGGTTGCGCAGCTCGACGCCGGTCAGGGAGTCGAACCCGATCTCCTTGAACGCGCGGGTCGCGTGCACCGGGTCGACGCTCCGGTGGCCGAGTGCGGCCGCGGCCTCGGTCCGGACGAGGTCCAGCAGGGTCTGCTCACGTTCGGCCTGCGTCATCGCGGCGAGCCGGCCCGCGAGCGACGGTGTGCCGGGCTCCGCGGCGCGGCGGCGCCCGGCCGTGCCCAGCAGGTCGCCGAAGAGCGCGGGCAGGGCGGGCAGGGCGGCCGCCCGGGAGCGCATCGCCACGAGGTCGAGTCGGGCGGGGACGAGGGTCGCGTCGGGTGCGCCGAGCGCGAGGTCGAGCAGGCCGAGTGCTTCCTCGGGCGGCATCGCCACGGCGCCGGTCCGCCCCCAGCGGGCGATGTCGGCCTCGCTCAGGCGCCCGCCCATGCCCCGCTCGCCCGCCCACAGGCCCCAGGCGAGCGAGATCGCCGGAAGGCCGTGGGCGCGGCGGTGCTCGGCGAGGCCGTCGAGGAAGGCGTTGGCGGCGGCGTAGTTGCCCTGGCCCGGTCCGCCGAAGGTGCTGGCGCCCGAGGAGAAGAGCACGAACGCGGACAGTTCGGCGTCGCGGGTGAGTTCGTGCAGGCTGAACGCCCCGTCGGCCTTCGGGCGCAGCGACCGGTCCAGGTGTCCGGGCGTCAGGGTCTCGACGAGGCCGTCGTCGACGATGCCGGCGGTGTGGACGACGGCGGTCAGCGGGTGGTCCTCGGGGATCCGCGCCAACTCGCCCGCCAGCGCGGCCCGGTCGGCGAGGTCGCAGGATACCAGCGTGGTCTCGGCCCCCAGGTCGGCGAGGTCGGCGAGGAGGGCCGCCGCGTCGGGGGCGGCCGGGCCGCGGCGCGACAGCAGGAGGAGCCGGCGGACGCCATGGGCGGCCACCAGGTGCCGGGCGACCAGGGCGCCCAGCCCGCCGGTGGCCCCGGTGACCAGGACGGTACCGTCCGGGTCGAACGGGGACCCGTCGGCGGCCGGCGGGGTTGCGCGGACCAGCCGGGGTGCGGACAACCGGCCTTCCCGGAGCGCCAGTTGCGGCTCCTGCGAGGTCAGCACGGCCGGCCACCGGGCCGGCGATGCGTCGTGCCCGTCGAGGTCGACGAGCGCGAAGCGGCCGGGGTGCTCCGACTGCGCCGAGCGCACCAGGCCCCAGACGGCGGCCGCCGCGGGGTCCGTGGCGCCCTCGCCGGGGTGCGCCGCGAGGGCGCCCGTGGTGGCCACGACCAGCCGGGCCCCGTCGAACCGGTCGTCCGCGAGCCACGCCTGGAGGTGGCCGAGCACCGAATCCAGCAGGCGACGGGTCCGCGCGGGGACGTCCTCCGCAGCTGCGGGCGCCGCATCGACGCAGGTGACGACGGTGCCGGGCACGGGTGCGGGTGTCGCGGCGGCATCGGACAGGTCTTCGTACCGCGCGGTGGGCCGGTGCCCCTCCGCGAGACGGTCGGCCAGGCCGAGGACGTCGGGGCCGAGCAGCGCCCACTCCGGCGACGGCCCGACTTCGGCAAGGGATCCGGCAGTGGATCCGACGCGGGCATCGGGGCCGGCGTCGGCACCGGCGTCTACCGGCCGCCAGTCCACCCGGAACAGCGCGTCGCGGTGCGACGGGCCCGCCGGGCGCAACTGCCGGGCCGTCACCGGTCGGACGGTCAGTGCCGCGACCGAGGCCACGGTGCTTCCGGTGTCGTCCGCGAGGTGCAGCGACACCGCGCCGTCGCCGGCCGGCGCCAGCCGGACGCGCAGGCGGGTGGCCCCGGCGGCGGTCAGCCGGACGCCGCGCCACGCGAACGCGACGCGGGCCTCGTCGGCCGCACCGGTGCCGCCCGTGTCGCCGGTGTCGCCGGTGTCGCCCGTGGGCGGTTCCCCGATCCCGAGCGCGTGGACGGCGGCGTCGAGGAGGGCCGGGTGGAGGTCGAAGCGGTCGGCGTCGTCGAGTGCCCCGGCGGGGGGCTCGATCTCGGCGAACAGCTCCGCGCCGCGCCGCCAGACGCGCCGCAGGCCCTGGAACGCCGGACCGTAGTCGAACCCGGCGGCGCCCAGCCGCTCGTAGCCGCCGTCGATCCCGACGGGCGTGCTCCCGGACGGCGGCCAGACGGTGAGGTCCGGCGCGCCCGGCGCAGGGTCCGTGCCGGCGCCGGCGTCCGTGGCGAGGAGCGTCCCGGTGGCGTGCCGGGTCCACGGCTCGTCGGCGCCCGCGTCCTCGGGCCGCGAGTGGACGGCCACCGGCCGGGCGCCGGTCGCGTCGGGCGCGTCCACCGTGACCTGGACGAGGACGCCGGCCGTGTCGGGCAGCAGGAGCGGGGCGTGCAGGGTCAGTTCCTCGATCTCGGCCGGGCCGAGCCGGGCGCCGGCCCGCAGGACGAGGTCCACGAAGACCGTTCCCGGCACGATCACCGACCCGAGGACCGCGTGGTCCGCGAGCCAGCTGTGCGTGGCCGCCGACAGGCGCCCGGTGAAGACCGTCCCGGACGCGCCGGCGAGGTCGACGGCGGCACCCAGGACGGGGTGGTCGACGGCCCACTGGCCCCACCCGACGCCGGCCGAGCCGGAGTCGGCGGCCGACACCCAGTAGCGGTGGCGCTGGAAGGCGTAGGTCGGCAGGTCCGGGCGGAGGCCGGTGCCGGGCGGCAGGAGGGTGGTCCAGTCGACGGGCAGGCCCTGGACGAAGGCGGCGGACAGCGCCGTCACCAACCGCTCCGGACCGCCCTCACCACGGCGCAGCGTCTCCAGGACGATCCCGTCCGCCGCGTCGATCGATTCGAGGATGTCACCGACCGGGACGACCAGGCCGGGGTGCGGGCTGCACTCCACGAACACCGTGTGCCCGTCCGCCACCGCCGCCCGCACCGCCGTGTCCAGACGGACCGTGCCCCGCAGGTTGTCGAACCAGTACGAACCCGCCAACGCCCCGTGATCGCCGACCACTTCGCCGGTCACCGTCGAGTACATCGCCACCCGACCCGGCCGCGGCACCGTGGCCGCCGACAGCGCCACGACCTCCTCACGCACCGCGTCCATGTGCGCCGAGTGCGAGGCGTAGTCCACCGGGATCAGACGAGCCCGGATGTTCTCGCCCTCACAGGCGGCCACGACCTCCGCCAACGCCTCCACATCACCCGAAAGCACCACACTGGTCGGCCCGTTCACCGCAGCGAGCGACAACCTGCCGTCACCCGCGACCAGTTCAGCCGCGCGCTCGGCACCCACGCCCACCGACAGCATCCCGCCACCCACCGAGGACACCCGCCGCAACGCACGACTGCGCAGCACCACAATCCGCGCCGCATCCTCCAACGACAGCAACCCCGCCACATGCGCAGCCGCAATCTCACCCTGCGAGTGCCCGACCACACCGGCCGGACGCACCCCCACCGACTCCCACCACCGCGCCAGACCCACCATCACCGCGAACAACGCCGGCTGCACCACATCCACCCGGTCGAACAACCCACCCGACGGATCCCGCAACACCTCCACCAGCGACCAATCCGTCAACGGATCCATCACCACCGCACACTGCGCCACCACATCAGCGAACACCGCACTGGAATCCAGCAGTTCAGCCGCCATCCCCGCCCACTGCGACCCCTGCCCCGGGAACACGAACACCGGACCGGCACCGGTCCCGCCGACGGCGACGCCCGTCACCGCGTCCCCGGTCCCCCGGGCCAGCCCGTCCAGGGCCGCCGCGAGCTCCGCGCCGTCACGGCCGCGGACCACCGCGCGGTGGTCGAGCACCGCACGCCCGGTGGCCAGCTCCCGGCCCACGTCGACCGGATCGGCCTCGGGGTGCGCCGACAGCCAGCTGCCGAGCCGGGTGGCCTGCGCACGCAGCGCGGCCTCGGAGCCGGCCGAGAGCACCCACGGGACGACGGCTCCCGCCCCCACGGCCACGCCCGCGCCCGCGCCGACGCCCACGGCCGGGGCCGGTGCCCCGTCGAGGGGTACTGGCCCGGACGCGGGTGCCTCCTCCAGGATGACGTGCGCGTTGGTCCCGCTGATCCCGAAGGACGACACGCCCGCCCGCCGGACCCGCTCGCCCGCCGGCCACGGCACGTCACCCGTCAGCAGTTCGACGGCACCGCTCTCCCAGTCCACGTGCCGCGTCGGCTCGTCGACGTGCAGCGTCCTCGGCAGGACACCGTGCCGCATCGCCATCACCATCTTGATCACGCCGGCGACACCCGCCGCCGCCTGCGTGTGGCCGATGTTGGACTTCACCGACCCGAGCCAGAGCGGCCGTTCGGCCGACCGCCCCTGCCCGTACGTCGCCAACAGCGCCTGCGCCTCGATCGGATCGCCCAGCGCGGTGCCGGTGCCGTGCGCCTCCACCGCGTCGACCTGGTCCGCCGGCAGGCCCGCGTTGACCAGGGCCTGCCGGATCACCCGCTGCTGCGAGGGCCCGTTCGGCGCCGTGAGGCCGTTCGACGCGCCGTCCTGGTTGACCGCCGTGCCCCGCACGACCGCCAGCACCCGGTGCCCATGGCGTACGGCGTCCGACAGCCGCTCGACCAGCAGCAGTCCGACGCCCTCGGCCGCGCCCATGCCGTCGGCGGAGGCCGCGAAGGCCTTGCTGCGGCCGTCGGGTGCCAGCCCCCGCTGGCGCGAGAACTCCACGAAGAAGTCCGGCGTCGACATGGCCGTGACGCCGCCCGCCAGCGCGAGGTCGCACTCCCCCGAGCGCAGCGCGTTCGCCGCCAGGTGCAGTGCCACCAGCGACGACGAGCAGGCCGTGTCGACCGTCAGCGCCGGGCCCTCCAGGCCGAAGGTGTAGGCCACGCGGCCCGACGCGACGCTCGTGGCGTTGCCCGTGAGGACGTGCCCCTCGACGCTCGACGGCATCCCGGCCGTCGCGTAGTCGTGCCCGGCCATGCCCGCGAACACACCGGTCCGGCTGCCGCGCAGCGACGCCGGGTCGATGCCGGCGCGCTCGAAGACCTCCCAGGCCGTTTCGAGCAGCAGCCGCTGCTGCGGGTCCATCGCCAGCGCCTCGCGCGGCGAGATCCCGAAGAACTCCGCGTCGAAGTCGGCGACACCGGACAGGAATCCGCCGGTGCGGGCGTAGCTCTTGCCCGACCGCTCGGGGTCGGGGTCGAACAGCGCGTCGGTGTCCCACCCGCGGTCCCGGGGGAAGTCGCCGATCGCGTCGCCCCCGGCGGCGACAAGGTCCCAGAGGCCCTCGGGCGACTCGACGCCGCCGGGGAACCGGCAGCCCATCGCGACGATCACCACCGGGTCGTCGGCCGTGCCCGCCGTCGCCGTGGCCGCGCGGCCGCCGGCCGGAGCCCCGCCGGGGGCCGCGTCCTCACCGAGCGACGCGGTGACCAGGGAGTCCGCGAGGCGCACGGGGGTCGGGTGGTCGAAGACCAGGGTCGACGGCAGCCGCAGGCCGGTGGCCCCGCTGAGGCGGTTGCGAAGTTCCACACCGGTCAGGGAGTCGAACCCGAGGTCGCGGAAGGCCGAGTCGGGGCGCACGCGCTCCGCCGAGTCGTGGCCGAGGACGACGGCCGCCTCCGTCCGCACCAGGCGCAGCGCGATCTCGGCGCGCTCCTCCGGGGTGGCACCGGCCAGCCGTCGGGCCCAGGGAAGTGCACCCCCGGTGCCGGTGCCGGCGCCGGCACCGGCACCCGTCGCGCGGTGCGGCGCGGCCGGGCCCGTCAGGGCGCGCAGCAGTGGCTGGACGGGCGCCGAGGGGGCGCGCAGGGCGGCGAGGTCCACCCGCGCGGGGACGAGTACGGCGTCCGGGCGCTGCCGGGCGGCGTCGAACAGGGCCAGGCCCTGGGGGGTCGAGAAGGGCACGAGCCCGCCCCGGGCGAGCCGCTTCAGGTCGCCCCGGCCGAGGTGTTCCGTCATCGTGCTGCGTTCGGCCCAGAGGCCCCAGGCCAGCGCCGTGGCGGGCAGGCCGCGGGCCCGGCGGTGGTGGGCGAGGGCGTCGAGGTAGGCGTTGGCCGCCGCGTAGCCGGCCTGGCCGGCGGTGCCGAGGACGCCCGCGACCGACGAGAACAGCACGAACGCGGCGAGGTCGGCGCCCCGGGTGAGTTCGTGCAGGTTGGCGGCGACGTCGACCTTGGCGCGCAGGACGCGGTCCACCTGCTCCGGTGTCAGCGCCTCGACGGGGCCGTCGTCGAGCACCCCGGCGGCGTGGACGACGGCGGTGAGCGGGTGCCCGGCCGGGATGTCGGCCAGGACCCGGGCCAAGGCGGTCCGGTCGGCCGCGTCGCAGGCCGCGACGGTGACGGTGGTGCCCGTCCCGGCCAGCTCCGCCACGAGTTCGGCCACACCGGGTGCGTCGGCACCGGACCGCCCGACCAGCAGCAGGTACCGGACGCCGTGCCGGGTCGCCAGGTGGTGGGCGAGGCGGCGGCCGAGGGTCCCGGTGCCGCCCGTGATCAGGACGGTCCCGCCGTCGGCGAGGGGCTGCGGCAGCGTCAGGACGACCTTGCCGGTGTGCCGGGCCCGGCTGACGAACCGCACCGCCTCGCGGGCGTGGCGGAGGTCGAAGGTGCGCACGGGCAGCGGGCGCAGCGCACCCGACTCGAAGAGGCCGACGAGTTCGGCGAACAGCTCGGCGATCCGGTCCGGGCCTGCGTCGATCAGGTCGAACGCCCGGTAGCGGACGTCCGGCCGCCCGGCCGCGACGGCCTCCGCCGCCCGGATGTCGGTCTTGCCCATCTCGACGAACCGGCCGCCGTCCGACAGCAGGCGCAGTGACGCGTCCACGAACTCCCCGGCGAGCGAGTTCAGGACAACGTCGACGCCGCGGCCGCCGGTGGCCTCGGTGAAGCGCCGCTCGAAGCCGGTGTCGCGGGAGGACGCGATCCGCTCGGCGGGCACTCCGAGTCCGCGGACGGTCCCCCACTTCCCGGGGCTCGCGGTGGCGAAGACCTCGGCGCCCCAGTGCTCCGCGAGCTGCGTCGCGGCCATGCCGACGCCGCCCGCCGCCGCGTGCACCAGCACCGACTCGCCGGACCGCAGGCCCGCGAGGTCGCGCAGCCCGTACAGCGCCGTCAGGAACACCACCGGCACCGAGGCCGCCTGGGCGAACGACCAGCCGGACGGGACCGGGGCGAGCAGGCGGTGGTCGGCCACGGCGAGCGGGCCGAACGAGCCGTCGAAGAGCCCCATCACACTGTCGCCCGGTGCGAGCGTCGTGACGCCGGGGCCGACCTCGACGACGACGCCCGCCGCCTCGGCGCCGACGACCGCCCGGCCCGGGTACATGCCGAGGGTGATCAGTGCGTCGCGGAAGTTCACTCCGGCCGCGCGCACCGCGACCCGGACCTCTCCTTCGGCCAACTCGGCTGCCGCGCCGGGGTGTTCGACGATTTCCAGGGAGTCGAGGGTGTGCCGCGGGCCCGACTCGACGCGCCACGGCGCGGGCCCGTCCGGCGGCACCAGCGCCGCGTCGGCGGCGGCGCGCACCAGGCGCGGTGTCAGGACGGCGCCGTCGCGGACGGCCGCTTGGGCCTCGCCGGTGGCGAGGACGGCGCGCAGGAGGGCGGCCGGCAGGTCCGGCGGTGACGCGAGCGGATCGGCAGCGTGCGGGTCGGCAGCATGCGCGGCGGCGCCGTGCGGGTCGGCGCCGTGCGGGTCGAGGTCGACGAGGACGAAACGGCCCGGGTGCTCGGTCTGCGCGGTCCGCACCAGGCCCCAGACCGCCGCGTGGGCCGGAGAGGGGACGTCCTCGGACGGGTCGGCGCCGATCGCGCCGCGCGTGACGACGACCAGCCGGGCCGCGGCGAGGCGCTCGTCGGCGAGCCAGCCGCGGACGGTGGCGAGGGCGCCGTGGACCGCCGCCGCGACCGCGTCGGGCGCGGTGCCGTCGGCGGGCGGGCAGACCAGGACGGCGACGTCGGCGCCCGCCTCGGCGGCCGAGGCCGGGTCGAAGTGGACCGGAAGGCCGGAGAGGTCCGGCTCCTCCGGCAGCGCCGCCGGGGTCCACTCCACCCGGTGCAGCCAGGCCGGATCGGCGTCGACCGACGCCGCGAGCTGCTCGGCGGCGAGCGGCCGCAGCGCGAGCGCCCCGGCGCGGGCGACCGGTGCACCCGTGTCGTCGGCCACCAGGACGGTCACGGTGTCGCCGCCGGTGCGGCGGAGCCGGACCCGCAGCGCGGTGACCGGCCCGGCGGTGCTCTCCCGGGTCACGCCCGACCAGGCGAACGGCAGCAGCGTCGCGCCGGACGTCTCCACCGCGTCCAGCGCGGCGAGGTGCAGCGCGGCGTCGAGGAGGGCGGGGTGCAGGTCGAAGCCGTGCTCCCCGCGAGCGGCCGGATCCGGCAGGACGACCTCGGCGAACAGCTCGTCACCGCGCCGCCAGGCGGCCCGAAGGCCCTGGAAGGCCGGGCCGTAGTGGTAGCCGAACTCGGCGAGCCGGTCGTAGACGGCCGTGGCGTCGACGGCCTCGGCCCGGTCGGGCGGCCAGACGGCGAGCGCATCGGCGTCCGCCTCAGAGGCGGTGGCCGGCGGGGCAGCAGCCGATGCGGCGGTGGCGACCGCTCCGGTGGCGTGCAGCGTCCACGACGCCTCGTCGGAGGTGTCCTCCGGACGCGAGTGGACGGCCACCGCCCGGACCCCGGCGGCGTCGGGCGCGGCGACGGCGAGGTGCAGCCGGACACCGGTCCGCTCGGGCACCACCAGCGGCGCGTGCAGGGTGAGTTCGTCCACCACCGGGCACCCGGCCTCGGCTCCGGCCCACGCGGCCAGGTCGAGCAGCGCCGTACCCGGCACGATCACCGTGCCGAACACCGCGTGGTCGGCGAGCCACGGGTGCGACGCGAGGGACAGCCGCCCGGTGAACGACACCCCGTCCTCCCCCGGCGAACGCACGGCGGCGCCCAACAGGGGGTGGCGGACGGCGGTGAGGCCGAGGTCCTTCGCAGCCCCCGGGACCACCGGCGCGTCGAGCCAGTGGCGGCGGTGCTGGAAGGCGTAGGTCGGGAGGTCGAGAGGCCTGGTGACGGCGCCCGACAGCGGGAGCACGGCCGTCCAGTCGACGTGCAGGCCCTGGACGAAGGCGGCGGACAGCGCCGTCACCAACCGCTCCGGACCGCCCTCGCCACGGCGCAGCGTCTCCAGGACGGTCGCGCCGGTGAGGTCCTGCTCCTCCAGCAGGTCCGCGACCGGGACGACCAGGCCGGGGTGCGGACTGCACTCCACGAACACCGTGTGCCCGTCCGCCACCGCCGCGCGCACCGCCGTGTCCAGACGGACCGTGCCCCGCAGGTTGTCGAACCAGTACGAACCCGCCAACACCTCGTGATCGCCGACCACTTCGCCGGTCACCGTCGAGTACATCGCCACCCGGCCCGGTCGCGGCGTCGTGGCCGCCGACAGCGCCTCGACCTCCTCACGCACCGCGTCCATGTGCGCCGAATGCGACGCGTAGTCCACCGGGATCAGACGAGCCCGGATGTTCTCGACCTCACAGGCGGCCACGACCTCCGCCAACGCCTCCACATCACCCGAAAGCACCACACTCGCAGGCCCGTTCACCGCCGCCAACGACAACCGACCGTCGCCTGCGACCAGTTCAGCCGCGCGCTCGGCGCCCACGCCCACCGACAGCATGCCGCCGCCCACCGAGGACACCCGCCGCAACGCACGACTACGCAGCACCACGATCCGCGCCGCATCCTCCAACGACAGCAACCCCGCCACATGCGCAGCAGCAATCTCACCCTGCGAATGCCCGACCACACCGGCCGGACGCACCCCCACCGACTCCCACCACCGCGCCAGACCCACCATCACCGCGAACAACGCCGGCTGCACCACATCCACCCGATCCAGCAACGCCCCCGCGCCGTCGCGCAACACCTCCACCAGCGACCAATCCGTCAACGGATCCATCACCACCGCACACTGCGCCACCACATCAGCGAACACCGCACTGGAATCCAACAGTTCAGCCGCCATCCCCGCCCACTGCGACCCCTGCCCCGGAAACACGAACACCGGACCGGCACCCGGAGCCTTCACCGGGCCGGGAACCGCCTCCGCCACCGCCAACTCGGCCAGCCGCGCCGCCAGTTCACCGACATCCCGGCCCCGCACCACCGCGCGGTGGTCGAGCACGGCCCGGCCGACGGCCAACTCGCGGCCCACCGAGGCCGGATCGGCGTCCGGGTTGGCCAGCGCCCACGACCTCAGCCGCCCCGCCTGCGCCCGCAACGCCCCACCCGACCGCGCCGACAACACCCACGGCACCACCCGGCCGCCGTCCGACAGGGCGCCGGCCTGGTCCTCGCCGACCGGGGCCGGCGCGGGCCGCTCGATGATCACATGCGCGTTGGTACCGCTGATCCCGAACGAGGAAACGGCCGCGCGCCGCGGGTGGTCGGCCTCGGGCCAGGGCGTGGCCTCGGCCAGCAGTTCGACGCCTCCGCCCGACCAGTCGACGTGCGGCGACGGCGCGTCCACGTGCAGCGTCCTCGGCAGAACACCGTGCCGCATCGCCATCACCATCTTGATCACACCCGCGACACCCGCCGCCGCCTGCGTGTGACCGATGTTGGACTTCACCGACCCCAGCCAGAGCGGCCGTTCGGCCGACCGCCCCTGCCCGTACGTCGCCAACAGCGCCTGCGCCTCGATCGGATCACCCAGCGTCGTCCCGGTCCCGTGCGCCTCCACCGCGTCCACCTCCGCCGCCGACACACCCGCGCCGGCCAGCGCCTGCCGGATCACCCGTTCCTGGGAGGGCCCGTTCGGCGCCGTGAGGCCGTTCGACGCACCGTCCTGGTTGACCGCCGTGCCCCGCACGACCGCCAGCACCCGGTGCCCCTCGCGCAGGGCGTCCGACAGCCGCTCGACGACGAGCAGGCCGACGCCCTCGCCCCAGCCGGTGCCGTCGGCGGCCGCCGCGAACGGCTTGCAGCGTCCGTCGGCGGAGAGCCCGCGCTGGCGCGAGAACTCCACGAACACGTGCGGCGTCGACATCACGGTCACCCCGCCGGCCAGCGCGAGGTCGCACTCCCCCGAGCGCAGCGCGTTCGCCGCCAGGTGCAGCGCCACCAGCGACGACGAGCACGCCGTGTCGACGCTGACCGCCGGGCCCTCCAGGCCCAGCGTGTACGCCACGCGGCCCGTGACGACACTTCCGACGTTCCCGGCCAGCAGCATGCCCTCGTAGCCGTCGGGGGCCCGGTGGAGGCGCGAGGCGTAGTCGTGGTGCATGACGCCCGCAAAGACGCCGGTCCGGCTGCCGCGCAGTGAGGTCGGGTCGATGCCCGCGTGTTCGAGCGCCTCCCAGGAGGTTTCGAGCAGCAGCCGCTGCTGCGGGTCCATGGCGTCGGCCTCGCGCGGCGAGATGCCGAAGAAGTCGGCGTCGAAGTCCCCGGCGTCGTGCAGGAAGGCGCCGTGCCGCGTGTACACCTTGCCGGTGCTCGACGGGTCCGGGTCGTAGAGGGAGTCGACGTCCCAGCCCCGGTCCTGCGGGAAGTCGCCGACGGCGTCGGTCTCCTCGGCCACCAGGCGCCACAGGTCGTCGGGCCCGGCGACGCCGCCGGGGTAGTGGCAGCCCATGCCGACGATGACGACCGGGTCGTCGTCCAGGGCCGTCGCGGCCTCGGTCCGGCCGCGCGCGCCCTCCACCGGCGCCGCCCGGTCGCCGACGACCTCGCGGGTCAGTCGCGCGGCCAGCGCCGTCGCGCTGGGGTGGTCGAACACGACGGTGGCGGGCAGCCGCAGGCCCGTGGCGACGTTGAGGCGGTTGCGCAGTTCGAGCGCGGTGAGCGAGTCGAAGCCCAGTTCGCGGAACGCTCGCTCGACGTCGATGCCCTCCGCGTCGCCGTGCCCCAGGACGGCGGCCGTCTGCGTCCGGACGAGGTCTAGGACCGCGCGGGCGCGCCGGTCGTCGGGCAGGTCGGCCGTCCGGCGGACCCAGGAGGAGGCGCCGTCGGCGCCGGCCTCCGTGTTGGCGGCACGCTGAAGCGGTGCGCGGACCAGGCCCTTCAGCACGGCGGGCACGGTGCCGGCCTCGGCGAGGACGCGCAGGGCCGCGCGGTCGAGCCGCGCGGTGACGGTGTACGGCAGGTCGCGCCGCAGCGCGGCGTCGAACAGTGCCAGTCCGGTCTCCGTGGTCAGCGTCCCGATGCCGCCGCGGGCCATCCGGGCGAGGTCGGCGCGGTCCAGGTGCCGGGTCATCCCGCTGCCCTCGGCCCACAGGCCCCAGGCGAGCGCGTTCCCGGGGAGCCCGGCCGCGCGGCGGTGCTCGGCCAGGGCGTCGAGGAACGCGTTGGCCGCCGTGTAGGCGCCCTGGCCGGCGTTGCCGGTGACGGAGGTGACGGAGGAGAACAGCACGAACGCGTCGAGGTCCTGCCCGCGGGTCAGCTCGTGCAGGTGCCACGCCGCGTCCGTCTTGGGCCGCAGGACGGCGTCGAGGCGGTCCGGGGAGAGCGTCGCCAGTGTGCCGTCGTCGAGGACGCCCGCGGTGTGGACCACCATGCCCAGCGGGTGTTCGGCGGGGATGTCGGCGAGGACCGCCGCCAGCTCCTCGCGACGGGAGACGTCGCAGGCGGTGACGGTCACGTGGGCGCCCAGCCCGGCGAGTTCGGCCTGAAGTGCCTCGCTGCCCGCGGCCTCCCGGCCGGCCCGGCTGACCAGCACGAGGCGGCGCAGCCCGTACGCGGTCACCAGGCGGCGGGCGACCAGCGCGCCGAGGGTGCCGGTGCCGCCCGTGATCAGGGCGGTGCGCTCGGGGTCCGGTCGGCGCGGGCCCCCGGCCGGGGCGGCCGGGGCGGCGGGGGTGAGGCGCGGGCGGTACGCGATCCCGTCGCGGAGCGCCAGTTGGGGCTCCGCGGAGGCCCCCGCGGCGCGCAGGGCGGCACCCGACCGGGCAAGGTCGTCGAGGTCCACCAGGCCGAAGCGGCCGGGGTGTTCGGACTGCGCGGTGCGCAGCAGGCCCCACACCGGGGCCTGGCGCAGACCGTCGACGGGATCGCCTGGCCTGACGGCGACGGCGCCCTGGGTGACGACGACGAGCTTCGAACCCTCCGGACGGTCGCCGGTGAGCCAGGCGCGGACGGTGTCGAGCGCCCAGCGGGCGGTCGCGTGGGCGCCCTCGGCGACGGAGGCGGCGTCGTCGACGGCCGGGGCGGTGGCGAACACCACGGCCGGGGCCGGGTTTCCGGCCGCGGTGTGGGCGTCGAGGTCGGCGAGGTCGGTGTACGTCGCGGGCCGGGCGCCGGTGGGGTCCGTGAGGCCGAGGAGGTCGGCTCCCGTTTCACCGACCGCCTCACCGACCGGGCTGCCGACCAGTGCGTAGCCGGCGGCCGAGGGCGGCTCCGTCCGGCTCGGTTCCGTCCGGCTCAGCTCCGTCCAGTTCAGCCCGAACATCGCGTCACGGGGTGTGGCGTCGGGCACCGCCAGGCGGTCGGCGGCCAGTTCGCGCAGGGTGAGCCCGCCGACCGAGAGGACGGGCGCGCCGGCGGCGTCCTCGACCCGGAGCGTCCTGATGCCGTCGGCGCCGGACGCCAGCCGCACCCGGAGGACGGTGGCGCCGGTGGCGTGCAGCCGAACGTCGGTGAAGGAGAAGGGGATTCGCGGCGCCGACCCGTCGGACGGACCCGACGGCCCCGTCGGCCCCGTCGGCCCCGACGGTCCCGTCGGGTCGGCCGAGGCTGCGGGACCGAGGAGCAGCGGGTGCAGCGCGGCGTCCAGGAGTGCGGGGTGCACGCCGAACGCGGTGTCGCCGTCGTCCGGCTCGCCGGGCAGCCGGACTTCGGCGTACAGGTCGCCGTCCGCGCGCCAGGCGGCCGTCAGACCCCGGAACCAGGGCCCGTAGCCGTAGCCCAGACGGTCGAGCCGGTCGTACGCGTCGGAGAGGTCGACGGGTTCGGCGCCCGGCGGCGGCCAGGCGGCCCCGGGGCCGGGTGTCCCGGACCGGACGGCGAGCGACGGCTCGGCGCCCGTCGGCACGCTGCCCGACGGGTCGGTGTCCGACTGCTCGGTGTCCGACTGGGCGGTGAGCGTCCCCGAGGCGTGCCTGGTCCAGGGCCGCTCTCCGGAGTCCGCGGAGGAGTCGGCGGCGTCGGGGTCCCCGGCCTCGCCGGTGACCCCGGCGTCCGCGCCGGCCTCGTGGCCGGACGGCCGGGAGTGCACGGTGACGGCGTGCCGGCCGGACGGGTCGGCGGGGGCGACGGCCACGCGGATCTGCACGCCTCCCGCGTCCGGCAGGACGAGCGGCGTCTCCAGCGCGAGCTCCTCGACCCGGGCGCAGCCCGCGAGCCGCCCCGCCCGGAGGACCAGGTCGAGGAAGGCCGTGCCGGGCAGCACGACGGTCCCGACCACCGCGTGGTCGGCGAGCCACGGCCGGTCGTCCAGGGAGATCCGGCCGGTCGCCAGCGTGCTGCCGTCCGGGGCCGTGGTGACGGCGCCCAGCAGCGGGTGGTCGACGGCGTCGAGGCCGAGGTCGGCGGGGCGGGCGTCGCGCCCGTCCGGCGCGGTCAGCCAGTAGCGGCGGTGCTGGAAGGCGTAGGTGGGGAGGGCGACGGGCCCGGCGTGGTGCGCGCCGAGCAGCGCGTCGGGGTCCGGGGCGGCGCCGTGCACGATCGCCTCCGCGACGGAGGCGAGGAACCGGTCGCGGCCGCCGTCGTCCCGCCGCAGGGTGCCGATCGCCGTGCCGCCGGTCGCGCCACTGCCCGCGCCGGTGCCACCGCCAACGTCACCGGCGGCGGCGGCGGACGCACGGGCGTCGAGCGTCTCCTGGATCCCGATCTTCAGGACGGGGTGCGGACCGGCCTCGACGAAGAGGCGGTAGCCGTCCTCGCTCAGTGCCCGTACGGCGGGCTCGAACCGCACGTCCTGCCGCAGGTTGCGGTACCAGTAGTCGGCGTCGAGGACCGAGGTGTCCGGCAGCAGGCCACCGGTGACGGTCGAGTAGAACGCGGTCAGCGCGGCGCGCGGGGTGATGTCGGCGAGCGCGGCGAGCAGCGGCTCGCGCAGGGACTCCATGTGCGCCGAGTGCGAGGCGTAGTCGACGGGGATGCGGCGGGCCCGGACGCCGTCCCGCTCGCAGCGGGCGAGGAAGGCGTCGAGGGCGTCGGTGTCCCCGGAGACGACGGTGCTGGCGGGCCCGTTGCGGGCGGCGACGCCGAGGCGGCCGTCCCACGGCGCGAGGAGTGCGCCGACCTCCTCGGCCGGCAGCGGCACGGAGGCCATGCCGCCGCTGCCGGCCGTGGCGAGCAGGGCGCGGCTGCGCAGCGCGACCACCTTGGCGGCGTCGTCGAGCGAGAGCGCTCCGGCGACGCAGGCGGCGGCGATCTCGCCCTGTGAGTGGCCGACGACGGCGCCCGGTTCGATGCCGACGGACCGCCAGAGCCGGGCCAGGGCGACCATGACGGCGAAGAGCACCGGCTGGACGACGTCGACCCGGGTCAGGTCGGGCGCGTCCGGGCGGCCGCGCAGGACGTCGACGAGCGACCAGTCGACGTACGGGGCCAGCGCCTCGGCGCAGGCTTCCAGTGCGGCGGCGAACTCCGGTGAGGTGTCGAGGAGTTCGAGTGCCATGCCGGCCCACTGGGAGCCCTGGCCCGGGAAGACGAAGACGGTCCCGCCGACGGCCGTCGACTGGGCCCGCACCAGGTTGTCCGCGGGCTCGCCGGCGGCGAGGGCGGTCAGCCCGCGCAGCGTGTCGGCGTGGGTGCGGGAGAGGACGACGGCGGTGTGGTCGAACCGGGTGCGGGTGCGCAGCAGGGCGTGGCCGACCGCGTGGCGGTCGAACGCGCCCTCGGCGCCGTCGGCGTCACCGGGCTCGGCGGCCTCGTCGGCGTCACCGGGCTCGGCGGCGGCGAGGTACCGGGCCAGCCGGTCGGCCTGGGCACGCAGCGCGGCCTCGGTGCGGCCGGAGACGGTCAGCGGCACCAGGTCGCCCGGCCCGGCGTCAGCGGGTTCGGCGTCAGCGGGCCCGGTGTCGGCGGGCCCGGCGCCGGGGTTCACGGCACCGGCCGCCGCGGGCTCGGTCTGCACGGGCTCGACCGGCACGGGTTCGGCCGGCGCCTGCTCGACGATGACGTGGGCGTTGGTGCCGCTGATGCCGAACGACGAGATGCCCGCGCGCCGGGGGCGGCCACGGCCGGTGTCCCCGTCGGGCCCGCCGTCGGCGGCCCGCTCGGGCCACGGGGTGGCGGTGGTCGGCACGGTGATCGCGCCGTCCTTCCAGCGCACCCGGGGCGACGGTTCGCGCAGGTGCAGGGTGCCCGGCACGATGCCGTGCCGCATCGCGAGGACGGTCTTGATGAGCCCGGCGACGCCCGCCGCGGCCTGGGTGTGGCCGATGTTGGACTTGAGCGAGCCGAGCAGCAGCGGGTTCCCGGGGCCGCGGTCGCGGCCGTACACGGCGAGCAGGGCGTGCGCCTCGACGGGGTCGCCGAGGGCGGTGCCCGTCCCGTGCGCCTCGACCACGTCGATGTCGGCCGGGGCGAGGCCGGCGGCGTCGAGCGCCTGGCGGATCACCCGCTGCTGGGACGTCCCGTTCGGCGCGCTGAGGCCGTTGCTGGCGCCGTCCTGGTTGACGGCGGAGCCGACGACGAGCCCCAGCACGGGGTGGCCGTTGCGGCGGGCGTCCGAGAGCCGTTCGAGCAGGACGACGCCGACGCCCTCGGCCCACGCCGTGCCGTCCGCGTCGGCGGAGAACGGCTTGCAGCGGCCGTCCGGGGCGAGGCCGCGCTGGCGCGCGAACTCGACGAACATGCCGGGCTCGGCCATGACGGTCGCGCCGCCGGCCAGCGCGAGCGTGCACTCGCCGCTGCGCAGGGCCCGGGCGGCCAGGTGCACGGCGACCAGCGACGAGGAGCAGGCGGTGTCGACGGTGACGGCCGGGCCTTCGAGGCCGAGCGCGTAGGCGATCCGCCCCGAGGCGACACTCGGGGTGGTGCCGGTGAGCAGGTAGCCGTCGAAGCCGCCGGCCGGCCGGTGCATGCGCGGGCCGTAGTCCTGCGCGGTCGCGCCGACGAAGACGCCGACCCGGTCGCCGCGCAGGCCGGCCGGGTCGAGGCCGGCGCGTTCCAGGGCCTCCCAGGAGGTCTCCAGGAGGAGGCGCTGCTGCGGGTCCATGGCCAGGGCCTCGCGCGGGCTGATGCCGAAGAACTCGGCGTCGAAGTCCCCGGCGCCGTACAGGAATCCGCCTTCGCGCACATAGGTGGTGCCGGGGTGGTCCGGGGAGGGGTGGTGCAGTCGGGCGGCGTCCCAGCCCCGGTCCCCGGGGAACGGCCCGATGGCGTCGACGCCCTCGGCGGCGAGCCGCCACAGGTCCTCGGGCGAGTGGGCGTCGCCGGGGTAGCGGCAGCCCATCGCGACGATCGCGATCGGGTCGTCGTCGGTGGCGGCGGCGGCCGGGACGGGGCCCGCCGCGCGGCCGGCCGGGGACGGGTCCAGGACGCGGGTCCGCAGGTGGCGCGCGAGGTCGGCGGGTGTCGGGTGGTCGTAGACCGCGGTCGCGGGCAGGTCGAGACCGGTGGCGGCGGCGAGGCGCTGGACGAGTTCGACGGTGGCGAGCGAGTCCAGGCCCGATTCCCGGTAGGCGAGTTCGGGCCGGACGGAGTCCTTCTGCGTGTGTCCGACGACGGCCGCCGCGTGCGAGCGGACCAGGTCCAGGAGGACGCGGTCCTGCTCGGGTACGGGCAGCGCGCCGATGCGGCGGGCGAGCGCCGCAGCGGCCCCGGACACCCCGGCGGACGCGGGACCGTCGGACGCGAGGCCGCCGGAAGCATCGGCGGACGGATCGGCGGACGCGTCGGCGGGAGCCCCGGCGGACGCCGCTGCGGGCGCGGTCCCCTCCGGCCCGGCGGAGTCCAGCCAGTGGCGGGCGCGCCGGAACGCGTACGTGGGCAGGTCGATCCGGCGCGCCCCGCGGCCCGCGAACAGGGCGGACCAGTCGAGTTCCGCGCCCAGGGTGTGCAGGCGGGCGGCGGCCGCAGCGAGGGCGGGCGCCTCGGGCCGGCCGGCGCGCAGCGTGGCGACCGTCGCGACGGCGTCGCGCCCGGTGCCCGGCAGGCACTCCCGGGCCAGCGCGGAGAGGCTGCCGTCCGGGCCGAGTTCGACGAGGACGGTCGCACCGGCCGCACGCAGCCGGTCGACGCCGTCGCCGAAGCGGACGGTCCCGCGGACGTGGCGGACCCAGTGGTCCGGCGAGCACATCTCCTCGCCGGCGACCAGCTCGCCGGTCAGGTTCGACACGACGGGCGTGGTCGGCGGCCGGTAGGTCAGGCCGCGCGCGACCTCGGCGAACGCGTCGAGCATCGCGTCCGTCCGCGGTGAGTGGAAGGCGTGCCCGACCTGCAGCCGCCGGACCTTGCGGCCCTCGGCGCGCCACGCCTCCGCGAGGGCGAGGACGGCCTCCTCGTCGCCCGAGACCACGGTGGCGGTCGGCCCGTTCACCGCGGCGACCGACACCCGGTCGCGGACTGGGGCGAGGGCGGCGACGACCTCGTCCTCGCTCGCGCGGACCGCCAGCATCGCCCCGCCCGCGGGCAGTTGCTGCATCAGCCGGCCCCGGGCGGCCACCAGCGCGCAGGCGTCGGCCGTCGACAGGACACCGGCCACGTGCGCGGCCGAGATCTCGCCGACCGAGTGGCCGAGCAGGAGATCGGGGGTGACACCCCAGTCCGCGAGCAGGCGGTGGAGCGCGACCTCGACCGCGAACAGGGCGGGCTGGGTGAACTCGGTGCGGTGGACGAGTCCGGCCTCCGCGCTGTCCTCGGGCGCGAACAGGACCTCGCGGAGCGGACGGGAGAGGTGCGGATCGAGGTGGTCGCAGACGTCGTCGAACGCGGCGGCGAACACCGGGAAGCGGCGGTGGAGTTCGCGTCCCATGCCGGGCCGCTGGCTGCCCTGCCCGGCGAACAGGAACGCGGTGCGGCCGGGGCGGACCTCGCCGGTCACGGTGTCCCCGGCGGCGGCCTCGCCGGAATCGCCGGAATCGTCGGTCCCGCCCAACGCGCCCAGCCCGGAGAGGAGTTCGGAGCGGGTCCGGGCGATCACGACGGCGCGGGAGGCGAGGTGGCTGCGGGTGGTCGCGGCGGACCAGCCGAGGTCCGCGGGGGTGACCTCCGGGTGTTCCCGCAGGTGCGCGCGCAGCCGGGCGGCCTGGGCGCGCACCGCGTCCGGCGTGGTGCCGGACAGCGGTACGAGGACCGGGTCCGCGGCCTCCTCGGCAACCGCTCCCGTCTCGGCAGACCCGGCGGGCCCGGCGAGCTCAGCCGGCTCAGCCGGCCCGGCGGGCCCGGCGGGGACCACACCCCGGGGATCCGGGTCGGCGGCGGGCCGCGCGGCGCCGGACCGGTCCGGCGCCCATTCCGCCAGCACCACATGGCAGTTGGTGCCGCCCATGCCGAACGAACTCACCCCCGCGACCAGCGGCAGGTCGGGGCGCGGCCACGCGGTCGTCGCGTCCTGGACGCGCAGGCCCAGCCGGTCGAGCGGGATACGCGGGTTCGGCGTCTCGAAGTTGAGGCTGCGCGGGAGTTCCCGGTGGCGGATGCCGAGCACGGCCTTGAGCAGGCCGACGATCCCCGCCGCGCCCTCCAGGTGACCGATGTTGGTCTTCACCGAGCCGACCCGCAGGGGTTCGCCGGACGGACGGTCCGCGCCGAGCGCGGCACCGAGCGCGGCAGCCTCCACCGGGTCCCCCACCGGCGTGCCCGTGCCGTGCAGTTCGACGTACTGCACGGCGGCCGCGGGGAGTCCGGAGCGCCGGTGGGCCGCGCGGATCACCTGCTCCTGCGCCTCGGCGTCGGGCGTGGTCAGCGCCTCGCCGCCGCCGTCGTGGTTCATGGCGCTGCCGGCCACCACGCAGTACACGGTGTCGCCGTCGGCGAGCGCGCGGGCCAGCGGTTTGAGCACCACGACCGCGCCGCCCTCACCGCGGACGTAGCCGTTGGCGCGCGCGTCGAAGGTGAAGCACCGGCCGTCCGGGGAGAGGCCGCCGAGCTTGCCGGCGTCGCCCGCCGCGTCGGGCAGGAGGTCGAGGTTG
Organism: Kitasatospora sp. NPDC042419; assembly: GCF_056437345.1. Taxonomy (NCBI): domain Bacteria; kingdom Bacillati; phylum Actinomycetota; class Actinomycetes; order Kitasatosporales; family Streptomycetaceae; genus Kitasatospora; species Kitasatospora sp. NPDC042419. The sequence goes on along the minus strand of NZ_JBWKAW010000028.1, from coordinate 110,402 downwards.
ACCCCGCCGGCGAGGGCGAGTTCGGACTCGCCGCGGCGCAGGCTCTCGCAGGCCGTGTGGACGGCGACGAGCGAGGACGCCTGGGCGGCGTCGATCGTCATGCTGGGGCCGCGCAGGCCGAGGGTGTAGGAGACCCGGTTGGCGATCATGCTGCGGTGCAGGCCGGTCACCTGGCGCGGGCCGGAGGCGACTCCCGCGCGGCGCAGCAGCGTGGCGTAGTCGTCCCAGATCGCGCCCGCGAAGACTCCGGTGGGGCCGCCGCGGAGCCGGTGCGGGGGGATGCCCGCGTTCTCCAGGGCCTCCCAGCACAGTTCGAGCATCAGCCGCTGCTGCGGGTCCATCAGGACGGCCTCGCGCGGTCCGATGCCGAAGAAGGCCGCGTCGAAGCGGTCGACCTCGTCCAGGTAGCCGCCCCGGCGGGGTGCGTCCGGCGGCGTGGCGGCACTGCCCCCGCCCTCGTCCCCGTTCTCGCCCGGGGCCGCCTCCCGGCGTCGGTCCGGGAGTGCCGTCGTGGCATCGACGCCGTTGCGGAGGAGTTCCCAGAAGCCGTCCGGGGTGGCGGCTCCCGGAACGCGACAGGCGAGACCGATGATCGCGATCGCATCGTCACGCTGTTCGAGTGTGTGCGCAGCAGTGTTCGACTCGGCCATACCGTTCCATCACGTCCATACGTCGATTGCACGGGGATCGAGCACCTGAACTCTGGACTGTGGCCTCAATTGGCCGCAACCATCAGGTTTCGGCCCTGGTCGGCACCGAAAGTGCGCAGCCAAATCATCCCAAATCAGCAGATGATCAGATAAAGCAAGCCGCTAACCGGCCACATCGCGCCACTCGGGGATCCGGTGAGATCCAGCTCTCACCGGCCGCACGACTGCGCGAACGGACAGGTCGTCACTGCCCGTACGGACAAGGTGACCGGATCCCGCACTCCGGTGGCCGATTCCCCGCACTCTTCACAGCCCTGGCGGGTTGGGTATCCTTTGCGGCGTCCACACCTTCCGGAATACCGGAAGAGCCCGCCATCAGCGGATCCGTGGACGAATGATCTTGCCGGACGACAGTTCGACACGATGAATTCGACGAAGTGGAATTCGACGTGCCGGATTTCCACATCGTGGCAACGAACGGTACACAAATGGCCGGTGCCGGCCGCTCCGCCGTCCTGCCGCGCGGGCGCGCCCCGAGCCTCCGCCGCCCCGCCGCGCGCCTACCGGGGGGTCGAACGGGGCTCGGCCGGGAACGGGACGAGCCGCTCCGGGACGAGCCGCGCCGGGGCGCGGCGGCCCGTCGCCGCCGCCCGCTCGACACGGCGGCCGACCGGCAGGGGCGCCCCGGGGGGAAAGGTGGTCGATCGCTGCAAGGGAGGGCTCCAGGTGTCACTGGGGGTCTCGGCGGCGCCGCTCGGCCACGCACGGTTCCGTGCCCGGCGCCCGGGGTACGCACCGGTCCTGCGTGCACAATCATGCTGCAGCCGCAGGAGGTCGGGCGAACCTCACGCGCCACGACTCACCCGTTTGACGGCGGCCGCCCGGAATTCCCCCGCCGACGGCCGAACGCGCCGCGCGCGGCCGGTCCCCTCCGCCCTGTGACCGGGCGCAGCGGGCGAACTGACGTGCGGTCGGTCGCACATGGCGACGGCTCCGGGGCGGGCTCCCGCTCCGGCCGGCCCCTCGGCCTCGGTCAGCCCTTCGGCTCCGGCCCGGCGGGGCTCGGCGCCGAGGCCGCCCGCTCGAACCGCACCGTGGGCTCGAAGTTGGCCCGCCGGGCGGCCCGGCGGAAGACCGCGAGCACCGCCGGGCCGACCACCAGGATCGCCACGAAGGTGGTCACCGCGCGGCCGGTGTCCCAGCCCAGCGAGGTCGCCAGGTCGAAGAGCAGGTAGCGGTGCCACTGCTCGGTGAACGGCAGCCCGGGCAGGTACGCGATCGAGCTGTCGGGATCCAGCGCGAACGGCCAGAACGACAGGTTCAGCAGGAAGCCGAACAGGTAGCCGCTGAACGACCCGTAGACCGCGAGCAGGGCGACCTCCCGGCGCCCGCGCACCCTCGGCAGCAGGCCCGCGAGCATCCCGACGAAGGCGCAGCCGAACATCTGGTACGGCATCCACGGCCCGACGCCGCCGGTCAGCAGGGCCGAGGCGAACAGCGACGTGCAGCCGAGCGTGAACCCGAAGCCCGGCCCGAACACCCGCCCGGCGAGCACCAGGAGGAAGAAGACGGTCTCGATGCCCGCCGTTCCCGCGCCGAGCGGGCGCAGCCCCGCGTTCACGGCGGACAGCACCCCCAGCATGGCGAGCGCCTTGGCGTCGATGCCGCCGGCCGCGATCTCGGCCACCACGACGGCGACCACCAGCACGAGCAGCGCGCCGAAGATCAGCGGCGGCGCGTAGGAGGAGCCGAACCGGCCCGGCGCGACGACGAACGGCCAGCAGAACGCGACCGCGCCCACGAAGGCGGCCAGCACCACGACGACGCGCGCCCGCGCCGGGATCCGGACGGCCACGGCCACCCCGGCGCTCACCGGTCCGCCCCTTCCCCGTCGAGCACCGCGGCCGCCTGGGCGACCGTCAGGTAGGGCAGCGGCGAGAGGATCTTGGCGGTCTGCGGGGCGAAGGTCGGCGAGGAGGTGACCACCTCGGCGGTCGGGCCGTCCGCCACGACCTCGCCCTCCGCCATCACGACGACCCGGTCGGCGGCGGAGGCGACGAACTCCACGTCGTGGGTGGAGACCACCACGGCCCGGCCCTCGGCGGCGAGCCGGTCGACGGTCCGGATCAGCGCCTCCTTGGCCGGGTAGTCCAGCCCCCGGGTCGGCTCGTCGAGCAGCACCACGGCGGGCGCGGCGGCGAGCTGGACGGCCAGGACGAGCGCGAGCTTCTGGCCCTCGGAGAGGTCGCGGGGGTGGATGTCGTCCGGGATGCCGGGCACCAGGCGGTCCAGGATCGTGCGCGCGGACGTGCCAGACGTGCCAGACGTGGCGGACGTTGTCGACGCGGCAGTCGAGCCGGACGTGACGGACGTGACGGAGGCGCCGAACGCGGCCCCCGCCCGTACGGGCTCCCGGGCCGACTCCCGGTCCGCCTGGGCGAGTTCCTCGGCCACCGAGTCCAGGTAGAGCAGGTCGGTCGGGGTCTGCGGGACGAGGCCGACCAGGCGGCGGGCCTCGGCCGGCGGGCGGCGCTTCGGGTCGCCGCCGCCCTGTGCCGTGGTCACCTCGACCCGGCCGCCCTGCCGGGGGCCGGAGCCCTGGAGGGCCCAGAGCAGCGAGGACTTGCCGGAGCCGTTGCGGCCCATCAGCGCCGTCACCTCCCCCGCGCGCAGCGTGAGCGAGACGTCCCGGACGGCGGCGACCGGCCCGTGGCGGACCACCACGCCGCGTGCGGCCAGCACCTCCTCCCCCGCCGACGGCACGGCCCGGGGCGGCGGCACGGGCTCCCCCGCGAGCCGTTCCCGCAGCGGCGCCGCGGCCCGGCGGGCGTCCCGGACCGACAGCGGGAGCGGGCTCCAGCCGGCCAGCCGGCCCAGGTTCACCACGGGCGGGGCGACGGCGGTGTGCGCGAACACCTCGGCGGGCGGGCCGTGCACCACGGTGCCGTCGCCGGGCAGGTAGGCGACCCGGTCGGCGTACTGGACGACGCGTTCCAGCCGGTGCTCGGCGAGCAGCACGGTGACGCCGAGGTCGTGCACCAGCCGGGTGATCGCGGCGAGGACCTCCTCGGCGGCGGTCGGGTCCAGCGCGGAGGTGGGCTCGTCCAGCACCAGGACGCGGGGGTGGGCGGTCAGCACGGAGCCGATGGCGACGCGCTGTTGCTGGCCGCCGGAGAGCTCGTACAGTGCGCGGTGGCGCAGGTCGGCCAGGCCCAGCAGGTCGAGGGTCTCCTCGACGCGCTTGCGCATCACCTCCGGAGGGATCGCCAACTGCTCCATGGCGTAGGCGAGTTCCTCCTCGACGGTGTCGGTGACGAAGCCGGAGAGCGGGTCCTGGCCCACCACGCCGACCACGTCCGCGAGTTCACGCGGCGGGTGGTCGGCGGTGTCGCGGCCGTCCACGGTGACCCGCCCGGTCAGGGTGCCGCCCGTGAAGTGCGGGACGAGTCCGTTCACCGCACCGAGCAGGGTCGACTTGCCGACCCCGGTCCGACCGACCACCAGGCACAACTCGCCCTCGGCGACTTCGAGTTCGATGTCGCGCAGGACGGGATCGGCGGCGTCCTCGTAGCGGACGCCGACATGGTCGAAACGGATCACTGCGCCACCTCGGGCTCGTTGCGGTCGTTCTGGTCCTCCGGGGCGGCCGCCGCCTCCGGGCCCGTCGTCCCCGGCGCCGGGGACAGAGCGGGGGACGCGGCGGGAGCCCGGGCGGACGGTGCGGACCGGGCGGACGCGGTGGACGGAGTGGACGGGGTGGACGCGGCGGACGGCCGCGCGGTGGCGGACGCCGACCGGGGCGGTGGCGGGGCGATCAGCGCGGCCGCCCCGGCGAGCAGGACCGCGAGCGCCGGGACGGCGGGCAGCGCGGGCCAGCTCAGCGGGTGCAGCGAGGGGTTGAGGTCGCCCGCGTCGTACCCGACGGTGCCGAACAGCACCGCGGCCGCCGCCAGGCCGCCCCCGGCCACCCCCCACTCGGCGGCCCGCCAGCGGTCCGGCCGGTAGCTGGTGCGGTGGACCCGCCGCCCGCCCAGCACCAGTCCGGCGCAGCACAGCGCCGAGCCGGCGATCAGCGCCGGGAAGCCCAGGAAGGCCGGGGCCGTGCCGTCCAGCAGGCCGTACACGCCGGTGCAGAGCCCGGCCATGCCGAGCAGCATCAGCGCCCCGGTGGCCCGGCGCGACCGCCGGGTGGCCGTGCCCGAGCGGCCGTAGCCGCGGGAGTCCATCGCCGCGGCCAGCCGCAGCGAGCGTTCCAGGGCGTCCTCCAGGACCGGGACGACGATGCCCCGGAGCGCGCGGACGCCCTTGCCGCCCCCGGGCCGCAGCCGGCGGGCCCGGGCCACCCGCTGCACGCTCTGCACCAGCTGCGGCGCGACGCTGAGCGAGACCGTGACGGCCACGCCGAGCTCGTAGAGCGCGCCGGGCAGGACGCGCAGCGCCCGCTTGGGGTTGGCGAGGCTGTTGGCGGCGCCGATGCAGCAGATCAGGCAGGCGAGCCGCAGTCCGTCGAAGGCCGCCGAGAGGGTGGCCTCCAGCGAGACCGCGCCGCCGATCTCGATCCCCGCGTACCAGGCGGGGGTGGGGATGTGCGGGAGCGTGAACAGGACGTGGTCGCTCGGCGTGATGCCGGTGGCGAAGACGCAGCGGAACGCGACCCGGATCGCCACCACGGTGAGCGCCAGCCACAGGTAGTACTTGAAGCCCCGGGCCCACGGCGCCTCGGTGCGGCGGGTGGTGACGACGTGGCCGAGCACCGCCAGCACCAGGAGCAGGAGCAGCGGGTTGGTGGTGCGGCTCGCCGCGGTGGCGAGCGCCAGGGCCCACACCCACCAGGCCAGCGGGTGCAGCGATCGCGGGAGCCGGCGCCCCGCCGGGCCGGGCCCGGCCGGGGTGCCCGCCGGGGACGCCCGGTCGTCTCGGCGGGGTGCCGGAACGGTGCTGGTCACCGGGTCACTCCAGCCGTCGTCGGCGCCGGCGGGCCGCCAGGAGGGAGGCGGTACCGAGGCCGAGGACGACCGCCACCGCGGTGAGCGCGGGCAGGAACGAGCCCGAGTCGTGGGGCGCGTCGGCCATCGGCTCGGCGTTCAGCACGTGCGTGGACGCGGTGGGCGACGGTGCGGCGGCGGTCGGCGCGGACGTCTCCGTCGGTGCGGCGGTCGGCGCCGCGGACGGCGCCTCTGCGGGTGCGGACCCGGTGGGAGCCGCCTCGGTGGGAGCCGCGTCGGCGGGCGGGGTGTCGGCGGGGGCCGGTCCGGTGCTCCGGGGCGGCGCGGCGGGGGTGCGGGCGGCGGCCGGGGGGCGGCCCGTGCCGGCCGGGGGTACCGGTGCGGTCGGGACGCGGCCGGTGCCGGCGGAGCCGCCGGTCCCTCCGGTGCCGCCCTGGCCGGAGCCTCCGGAGGCGGCGCCTCCCCCGCCGCCGGAGGTGCCGGAGCCCGTGCCGCCGGAGCCCGTGCTCCCGCCTCCGGCGGAACCGCCCGAGGTGCCGGAGGCGCCGGAGCCGCTCGAACCGCCCGCCGTGCCCTGGCCGGTGCCGCCGCCGGTCGTGCCGGCGCCGCCCGTCGAACCGCCTGCGGTGCCCGAGGTGCCCGAGCCGCCCGAACCACCGGCGGCACCGGATCCGCCGGTGCCGCCCGCGGTGCCGGTGCCGCCCGTCGTCCCCTCACCCGGCCCCGTCGTGGCGGGGCCGCCGCCGGGGGTGGTGTTCAGGGCTCGCAGGGTGTCCGGCGCGACCGTGGGACGCCCCTCGGTGCCCTCGATGTTGGTGCCGCCGAAGATCCACAGGTCGACGCTGCCCGGCTTGGGGTGGTAGCTCATCGCGCCGAGCTGGCTGTACGTCCAGTCGTTCTGGCCCGGGTCGGCGTGCCAGTAGGACCAGTACGCGCTGGCCGGGGGCGTCAGGACGCACTTCTCCTGCTCGGGCGGCGGGAACTGCTTGCCGCCCTGGAAGCCGCTGTAGCCGATCCGGCAGATGAACGCCGGGCCGTCGTGGCCGGTGCCGGCGGTCCGCCAGCCGCCCTGGTTCAGCAGGGTGTACCCGGTCGTCGGGGTCGTGCCGCAGGAGCGCAGCAGCGGCCCGCCCCAGCGGCTGAAGTCCACCGCGAGGACCACCCCGGACGTCGTCGTGCACTGCTCGATCGGCAGTGGCGCGGCCGCGGCCGGGGTCCCCGCGCCGATCGCGGGGACCACCGTGGCCAGTGCGGCGAGGCCCGACACCAGGGCCGCCCGGAGCGTCCTCGGCGCGCGACGCGCGCGGCGGGGGCTCACCGGTGCCTGCCCGGGGCCGTCCGGGCGCGGCCCGCGGCGACGGCCGCGCCGCCGGCCAGCAGCAGTGCCAGCGCGAGCGGGGCCAGGCCGGCCGCGTCGGTGCCGGTGGAGGCCAGGCCGCCCGAGCCGGTCGGCTGCCGGTCGCCGGCCACCGGGCCCGCGCCGCCGCCCACGGCCCCGCCGCCGACGTCGCCCACCGGGCCGGCGCCACCGCCGACCGGCGGACCGGTGACACCGGCGCCACCGGCGACCGGGGGCGGGGTGGTGGTCGTGCCGGGGACGGTGGCGGACGGCGTACCGGTGGTGGTCGGGGTGCCGGTCGGAGTGCCGGTGGGCGTGGGCGTACCCGTCGGAGTGGCCGTCGGAGTGGGCGTACCCGTGCCGGTCGGGGTCGGAGTGCCCGTCGGGGTGGGCGTCCCGGTCGGCGTCCCGGTCGGAGTGGGCGCACCCGTGCCGGTCGGGGTCGGGGTCGGGGTGCCCGTCGGCGTGGGCGTCACCGTCGGGGTGGGAGTGCCCGTCGGCGTGGGCGTCGGCGTGTCGCCGCCCACCGGCCGGCTGAGCGTCCCGAAGGAGGTGCCCACCGAGCCGCCGAGCGCCTGGGTGGAGGCCCGGACGTCGGAGCCCGGCTGACCGCCGGCCGCGACGTCGAAGCCGCCGTCGGCGTTCTGCTGCCCCGTCAGGAACTCCCGGGCGCGGGAGATCGCGGTGCCGTACCGGCCGGCCCGCAGGGTGAGCGCCTGGACGGCGAGGGCCGCCGAGTTGGTCGAGTTACCGGCCGCCCCGGGGTAGCCGCCGTCGGCGAGCTGCCGGCCCGCGATCCACGCCACCGCGCGGTCGACCGCCTGGCGGGCGTCCGCGTCGCCGGGGAGCAGGTCGAGCGCCATCGCGGCGATCGCGGTGCTGTCCACGTCGGAGTCGCCGGTGGCGGGGATGAGGCTCGGCCAGGAGCCGTCCGCGTGCTGGAGGCTCTTCAGGTACGCGACCGGGCCCGCCGAGCGGAGGGCGTCGTCGGCCCGCAACTGGGCCATGATGCCGAGCGCCTGGGAGAACACCGAGGTGGCGTAGGTGTAGTTGCCCGCCGCGGCGCAGGAGGTGTCCGGGGCCGTGCTGGGCGCGGTGCAGACGGCGGAGGCGAGCGCCTCGATCAGGTCGCGGCCGCCGAAGGAGCGCGGGCTGCGTCCGACGACCTCGGCCAGCAGGGCCTCCTTGCCGAGCGACCCGCCGCTCGCGAACTCGGTGCCGATGCCGGTCCAGTCGTCGACGGTGCGGCCGCTGCCGTCCTGGCCGCTCCGGTCGAGGAAGTCGGCCATCCGGCGCAGCGCGGCGTCGTCCGTGCCGGTGGCGGCGAGGGCGAAGGCGCCGTCGATGGTCAGGCCGAAGTCGGCGAAGCCGGACTCCGGGAAGGCCTCGTAGTAGTGGCCGCCGAGGAGGCGGGCCGGGTCGGTCAGGTAGGCGGAGCCCTTCACCAGGTCGGGTGTGCGGCCGCCGGGCTGCGGGGTGGTGACGTCGTGGCGGAGTTCGGCGAGGTCGGTGCCGGTGAGGGCGAGGACGGCCTGTTCGGTGGCGAGGTGGTCGGACTCGGTGGCCGCCGGGTCGGTGGTGAAGCCGCCGTCGGGCAGCTGCCGGGCGGCGAGCCAGCCGGTGGCGGCGGCGCGGGCGTCGGTGCGCCCGGCGGAGCGCAGTGCCTGGGCGGCCAGGGCGGTGGTGTAGCTGTCGCCGGCGGTGGCCCAGGAGTAGGGCAGCAGGCTGCCGTCCTGCTGCTGGTCGGCGGCGGTCCAGGCGTCGGCGCGCCGGACCGCGTCGGCGGCCGTGCCCATGCGGCGCAGGACGAGGGCGGCGAGGGCGGTGGTGGCGGGGACCGTCGCGGTGGTGGAGGGGGACGGCGTCGCGGCGGCGCCGCCCTTGGCCCGGACGGAGTCGGGGGTGAAGGCGGGTGCGCCGCTGGTGCCGCCGATGTGGGTGCCGCCGTACACCCAGGCCTCGACCTCGCCGGGGCCGGGCTTCTGGAGCAGGGCGCCCAGGGTGGCGTAGGACCAGGTGTCCTGCCCGGCCGGGGCGATCCAGTACGACCAGTAGCCGCTGGCCTGGGGGGTGTTGACGCACGGCTCGGTGTCGGCCGTCGGGTACTGGGTGCCGCCGGCGAAGGCCGCGTTGCCGAGCCGGCAGATGAAGCCGGGCCCGTCGTGGACGGTGCCGGTGGTGCCGAAGCCGGCGGTGTGGAGCAGGTTCATCCCGGTGGTGGGGTGGGCGTCGCAGCCGCGGACCACGCCGCCGCCCCAGGGTGCGAAGTCGACGGCGACGACGGCGCCGGAGGTCGCGGTGCACTCGTCGAGCCGGTCGGCCCGGGCCGCGCCGGGCAGGGCGCCGAGGACCAGTCCACTGGTGGTGAGGGCGAGCGCGGTGACGGCCGCCGCCGAAGCGGCTCCCCGCGCCCGGCCGTCCGGGCGGTTTCTGCGGACCTTCACGGATTGACTCCCCTGTGCTCCGGTGGTCACCGGCGGGGACGTGCGCGCAGCAGGGCGGGGCCCCGAGGGAGACGGGGCCTGCTTCCGTACCGCGCCGCAGTCCACGACGGCGCTCGTGCGTGCTCCTCGGCGCAGGTACTCCGGCTCGCCCACCAAGGTGGGCCCACGGTTGCGGGACAGCGCCGGAGTTCGACCGGCTTCCCCTGTCCGCCGAGGAGGAAAAACGCTTCATCAGACCACGCCTCCGGCGGCAGGGTCAACGCTGCGTCATATCGTCTCCGTCACGCCCTCGGTGGTCGGCGCGTGCGGTAACGCCGCAGCTCGGCCGCGTGGGGGAACCCGGTGGGAGCCCCGGGGCCGACGCGCGGCGTGGGGGGCGGTGACCGTCCCGAGCCCGGATGCCCTTCGTGATGAGCCGGATCACCGGGTGGACCGCCCACATCGTCGAGCAGCTCGGGCACACCGCCCTGATCCGGCCGCCGGGCGCGTACACCGGCCCGGCCCAGCGGCCGCTGCCGAGCGCCTGCCGACCTGCCGGCCCGCCGGCCGGCGCCGCTGACGGGCGCGGGCACGGCGACGGGCCCGCCGGCGGGTGGCCGGCGGGCCCGTGGCCCGGTGGAGCCGTGCGCTCGGCGGGGCAGCGTCCTCAGCGGTCCCAGGCGGCGAACCAGTCGCCGAGGTAGGCGTCGACGAAGTCGAGCGACTGCATCTCCTTGATGTCGGCGCCGGCCGCGAACGCCTTCTCCGAGCCGGTGAGCACCAGGCAGCCGATCTCCGGGTCCCGGTCGAACTCCTGGGCCGCCGCGACGACTTCGGTCATCAGCTCGGTGTTGAGGGCGTTCAGCGCCTTCGGGCGGTCGAGCGTGATCACGCCCACCCGTCCCTGGCGTTCCACCCGGATGGTCCGGTGGCGGCCGTCCGTGCCGGCGGTCGGGGCACCGGCCGTCCCGGTGGCCGGGACGCCCGTCGTGCGCGTGGTCGTGCCGTCGGTCATGCGGTCTCCTCCCGGAGCGTCGTGTAGATGGCGGAGAAGTCCAGGCCGCCGCCCCCGGCCTGGGCGAACGCGGCGAACAACTCCGCCGCCCGGCGCCCGAGTTCCACCGGGACGTCGGTGGCGGACGCCGCGTCGGCGGCCAGCCCGAGGTCCTTGGCCATCAGGGCCGCTGCGAACCCGGCCCGGTAGTCGCGGTTGGCCGGGCTGGCCGGAACCGGCCCGGGGACCGGGCAGTTGGTGGTGAGCGCCCAGCACTGCCCGGAGGCGGTGGAGGCCACGTCGTAGAGGGCCTGGTGGCTGAGCCCCAGGCTCTCCCCGAGGGCGAACGCCTCGCTCACCGCGACCATCGAGACGCCGAGGATCATGTTGTTGCAGATCTTCGCCGCCTGTCCGGTGCCGGAGGGGCCGCAGTGGACGATCCTGCGCCCCACTCCCGCCAGCAGCGGTTCGGCCGCCGCGAAGTCCGCCTCCTCGCCGCCGACCATCAGGGTCAGGCCGGCCGCCTCGGCGCCCGCCACGCCGCCGGAGACCGGGGCGTCGACGGCGCGGTGCCCGGCGGTGCGCGCCAGGTCGCCGGCGATCCGCGCGTCCCCGACCGCGATCGTGGAACAGTCCGCGAACAGCGTCCCGGGCTTCGCCACGGCGGTCAGCTCCCGGTAGGCGTCGAGGACGTGCCGCCCGGTCGGCAGCATCGTGAGGACGGCGTCGGCCTCCGCGACGGCCTCGGCGGCCGACCCGGTGACGGTGACTCCGCGCCCGGCGGCCCGGTCGCGGGCCTCCGCCGCGAGGTCGTAGCCGAGGACGCGGTGCCCGGCCCCGACGAGGTTCGCGGCCATCGGGCCGCCCATGTTGCCCAGTCCGACGAATCCGACGGTGCGGGTCACCAGCGCTCCAGGGGTGCGGGGACGGAGAGGCCGAGCTCGCGCTCGCCCAGGGACAGGAAGTGCCGCTCGACCTCCGGGTCGGGGACGCCGGCCAGGGTGGCCGGCTCCCAACGCGGCTGCCGGTCCTTGTCGATGACCTGCGCGCGGATCCCCTCCGGCAGGTCGGCCGTGCCCTCCAGCGCCGCGCAGGAGGTGCGGTACTCCTGGTCGAGCACCGCCTCCAGCGGGCCCAGCCCGCGGGCCCGGCGCAGCGCCGCGAGGGCGACCTTGACGGCGGTCGGCGAGTTGGCGGTGATCCGGGCGGCCGCCTCCTCGGCCGCGGGATCGCCCGCCGCCGACAGCCGTTCGACGATCTCCTCGACGGTGTCGGCGCCGTAGCAGTCGTCGATCCAGCCGCGCTGTCCGGCGAGCGGCGCCGGCGGCGGGTCGGCGACGTGCCGGGCGAGCGCGTCGTGGACGCTCAGTTCGGCGAGGTCGTCGAGGAGCGCGGGGAGCCGGACGGCGGGGACGAAGTGGTCGGCCAGGCCGCACAGCAGGGTGTCGCCCGCGCCCACGGAGCCGGCGGTGAGGGCGAGGTGGGTGCCGAGTTCGCCGGGGGCGAGGGAGAGCAGGTAGGTGCCGCCGACGTCGGGGACGAAGCCGATGCCGGTCTCCGGCATGGCGATCCGGGTGCGTTCGGTGACGATCCGGACACTGCCGTGGGCGGAGATCCCGACGCCGCCGCCCATGACGATGCCGTCCATGACGGCCACGTAGGGCTTGGGGTGGCGGGCGATCCGGGCGTTGAGCCGGTATTCGTCGCGCCAGAACTCCTCGGTGGCGCGCCGGTCGCCGCCGGTGGCCGCCCGGTGGATGGCGACGATGTCCCCGCCGGCGCAGAGTCCGCGCTCGCCGGCGCCGGTGAGGACGACGGTGGCGACGGAGTCGTCGTGCTCCCAGGCGTCCAGCGCGGCGGCGATCCGCCGGACCATGCCGTGGGTGAGGGCGTTCAGGGCCTTGGGGCGGTTGAGGACGATCAGGCCGGCCCGGCCGTCCCGGTCGACGATGACCTCGTCGGTGTCCGCTGCGTCCGGGGTGGCCATCAGGCGGCTCCGGTCAGGCCGCGGGCGACGATGACGCGCATGATCTCGTTGGTCCCTTCGAGGATCTGGTGCACCCGCAGGTCGCGGACGATCTTCTCGATGCCGTACTCGGCGAGGTAGCCGTAGCCGCCGTGCAGTTGGAGCGCCTGGTCGGCTACCTCGAACCCGGTGTCGGTGGCGTGGCGTTTGGCCATGGCGCAGAGCTGCGGCGCGCGCCGGTCGGCGCGGTCCAGCGCGGCGGCGGCCCGCCACACCAGGGCGCGGGCGGCCTCCAGTTCGGTCGCCATGTCGGCGAGCCGGAACTGGAGCGCCTGGGCGTGCAGCAGCCGGGCGCCGAAGGCCTCGCGCTCGGCGAGGTACCGGGTGGCGCGTTCCAGTGCGGTCCGGGCCCCGCCCAGCGAGCAGGCGGCGATGCCGAGCCGGCCGCCGTTCAGGCCGGCCATGGCGATCCCGAACCCCTCGCCCTCGGCGCCGAGGAGGCGGTCGGCGGGCAGCCGGACCCCGTCCAGCACCACCTGCCGGGTCGGCTGGGCGTTCCAGCCCATCTTCTGCTCGTTCGGGCCGAAGGACAGCCCCGGGTCGTCGCGGTCCACGACGAACGCGGAGACCCCCTTCGGGCCGGGGCCGCCGGTCCGGGCCATCACCAGGTAGAGCCGGGCGGCGCCCGCGCCGGAGACGAACTGCTTGACGCCGTCCAGCACCCAGTCGTCGCCGTCGCGCACCGCGCGGGTGGCGAGCGCGGCGGCGTCCGACCCGGCGCCCGGCTCGGTCAGGCAGTAGCTGCCCAGGTGCTCGGCCGTGCAGAGCGCCGGCAGCCAGCGGCGGCGCTGCGCGGCGGTGCCGTAGCGGTCGACCATCCAGCCCACCATGTTGTGGATGGACAGGTAGGCGGCGATCGACGGGCAGCCGGTGGCGAGCGCCTCGAAGGCCACCACCCCGTCCTGCCGGGTGAGTTCGGAGCCGCCGACGTCCTCGCGCACGTACACGCCGGCCAGGCCGAGGTCCGCGGCCTTGCGCAGCACGTCCACCGGGAAGTGCTTGGCCCGGTCCCACTCCACCGCGTGCGGCGCCAGGTACTCGTCGGCGAACGCCCGGGTGGTCTCCGCGACGGCCCGCTGGTCCTCGCTCAGGTCGTGGTCGTGGTCGTGCACGGCGCTCATCCCATCGTCGGCATGGTGAAGCTCGCGCCCTCCTTGACCCCCGAGGGCCAGCGCGAGGTGACGGTGCGGGTGCGGGTGTAGAAGCGGATCGAGTCCGGCCCGTGCTGGTTGAGGTCGCCTCTCGTCTGGGGTGGGGAGAGGAGGAATGGAGGGCATCGCCCGCGGCCGCCCGCCGCGCGGTGGCACGGCGGGACCGGCGCCGGCGACGGCGACATGGCGGACCGTCAGAGCGGGTGGGCTCCGGCGGGCGGCACAGGACGGCCGGGGGCGGTGGAACGGGAGCAGCCCGGAGTCATGCGTGTCGTCTCCATCCTCGTGGAAAACACGGACCATCCGCGGCCGGTATCCTGACTCCCGGATCGACGCCCGCCCGCGGGCCTTCCCGGCTGGCTGCCAGTGGCCGTGTCCTGCGTGGACGGACTCCCCGGTCACAGTGGCGGGACCGTGCCGGACTCACACCGGCTTCCCTGACACCGCGGACCTGTACACGACCATATAGTTGGACGTCCTAGTAAGTCCAGGGCCCCACGCGGACGACCCGCGCGGACGACCCGCGCGCCCGCGCCGGCGGGCGCCCCGCCCTCCCTACCCGCCGCCGCCGCCGGGCAGGGACGCGGCCGGGCGGTCGTCGACACCGTGCAGTTCCCGGTAGAGCCAGGCCGCCTTCACCGGCGGGTGGAGGGTGCCGGAGACGAGCAGCGCCTCGGCCTGCCGACGGGCCTCCCCGTCCGGGACCGTGCCGTCCCGGTGGCGGGTGAGGAGGTCGCGGAGCCGGTCCAGCTCCTCACCGGCCGAGGGCTCGGCCGGTTCGGCCTCGCCGGGCGGCGCCTCCTCACCAGCCCTGACCGGCCGGTCCGCCCGGCCCAGTTCACCGGGCCTGGCGCCGACCTCCTCCCACTCCCCGTCACCCGTCACGAGGACGTCCGGGAAGAGCCGGACGGCGGCCCGCCGCAGCAGGACCTCCGGCCGCAGCTGCACCGGCACCTCCGCGTCGTCCGCCCCCGGCGCGCTCTCCACCCGGAGGGTCCGCACGGCACGGTCCAGGGTGAATCCGGCGTTCCGATGGGCCCCGGCCCGCATGTACAGCGCGCTCAGCCCCACGAGGCCGTCGAGTGCCCGGCCGGTGGCCCCCACCGCGAGGCAGTGGTCGACGGCGGCATTGCGGAGTTCGGCCGCCGACGCGAGGTCGCCCGCCGCCTCGGCCGCCTCGGCGGCAATGGTGCAGCAGGTCCCGGCGTCCAGCCGGTAGTCCTGCCGCTGCCAGCGGTCCGCCGTGTCCCGGGCGGTGCGGACCGCCGCCCCGAAGTCGCCGGCGAGCAGCTCGGCCCGCCCCAGGTCGTGCCTGGCGGCGGCCTGCTGGTACGCGGTGCCGTGACGGTCGGCCAGCTCCACCGCGCGGCGCCCCCAGGCGAGCGCGGCGGCACCGTCGTCCATCCGCAGGGCGATCAGACAGTTGTTGGCCGCCACGGGAACCGCGGACCGCTCGCGTCCGAGCCGGTCGAACCCGTCGGCCGACTCGACGCCCGCCTCCAGCGCCTCGGCGAACCGCCCCTGCTCCCACCGGAGCAGGCTCAGCCGGAAACGGCCCTCGGCCGCCCGCAGGCCCAGTCCGTACGCCTCGGCGATCCGGATCGCCTCCCGGAGCGAGTCGTCCGCCGCGTCGAGGGCCTGCTTGGGCACCAGGGTCTCCGCGTTCAGCAGACAGGCCTTCACGGCCTCCTCCGGCTCCCCCGCCTTCAGGTGCAGGGCGACCCGGGTCGCGTTGATCGCCAGGATGCCGTCGAGTTCGCCGCGCGCCAGGGCGAGGACGTGCAGACCGATCGCCAGCCGGGTGGCGAGGTCGAGCCAGTCGTGCTCCCGGGCCAGCCGCAGCGCGTCCTCGAAGCGGGCCGGGTCGAGATCGCCGGCCTGCCCGCCGTCCGCGGCCCCGTCGGTGACGTCGGCGACGGCGTCGCACAGGTAGGCCACCGTCCGCCGCCGGAAGTCCCTTACGGCGTCCGGCTGTTCCTCCTCCGTGAGGCGCTCCAGCGCGTACAGCCGGACCAGGTCGAAGAGGGTGAAGGTGGCGAGCAGCGGCCGGTCCGGAACCCGGACGATCTCCTTCCCGGCGAGGCTCCGGTCCGCCAGCCGGTTGAGGAGGAGCTCCTGGCGCAGCGGCGGGGCGTCGAGGCCGTGGCCCAGCTCGGGCCCGGTGGTCGCCGCGCCCGGAGCGGCGGCGGTGAAGCGGAACACCCGCCGGGCGGGCCCGTCCAGCGCGTCGTAGCTCAGGCCGATGGCCGCCCGCAGGGCCCGGTCACCGGCCTCCAGGTAGTCGAGCCGGGTGGTCTCCTCCTCCAGGACCTGCACCAGGTAGTCGAGGTCGAGGTCCGGATCGCTGGTCAGCCGGGCCCCGACCATCCGCAGGGCCATCGGCACGTCGTCGCACAAGTGGGCGAGCAGGTGGAGCGGGCGGTGGTCGGCCACCTGCTCGTCGCCGCACCAGGACAGCACCCGGACGGCCGCGTCCCGGCGCAGCGGGCCCACCGTGAAGACGAGTCCGGGGTCGGCGTAGCCCTGCTTCCGGTCCCGCGAGGTGACGATGACCGCCCCGCCCGCGGCGGCCCTGGCGAGCGGCGCCACGTGGGCGGCGTCCCGGGCGTTGTCGAGGACCAGCAGGACGCCGCGGTCGCTCAGGGCGCCGGTGAAGGCGGTGAAGAGGTGGGCGTCGTCCATCGCGCCGGAGCCGAGGTCGAGTCCGAGTGCCTCGGTCACCACGCGGACGACCGTCCGGGCGTCCCGGCACAGGCCGGGCTGCAGGCCGAACAGGTCGAGGTGGAGGACACCCCCGGGGAAGTCGGGAGCGAGCCGGCGGGCGACCTCGACGGCCACGGCGGAGGTGCCGACACCGGGCCGACCGGCCAGGAAGGCGGTGGCACGCCCGTAGCGGGCGTGGCGTCTGCGCAGCGCCCCGACGATCCGGTCGACCAGCTCCTCGCGCCCCAGGAAGCACGGGTCCGGGTCCGGCAGCCGGGCCAACTGGGCTGCCACGGAGGCGATGTGCCGGTGAGCCACGGTGCCTTCGGCGCCCCGGAGGCCCTCGATACCGCCGGTGGCGCCCTGCCCACCGGGGGGCGCGCCCGTGGCGGCGGCGGCGCCGGGGGCGGAGTCGTCCTCCGGTTCCGAGGCGGGGCCGGTGAAGACCACCAGCGCGGTCGAGGTGCCGCGCAGCGGCGGGAGCTGCTCCGTCACCGCGGCGAGGAACGTCCGCAGACCCGGCCCGCTCGCGCTCCCGGTGCCGGTGCCGGTGCCGGTCAGGGCTGCGGCGAGGTAGCGCCGTCCGGTGGCGGACAGCCGGGCGAACAGCGGCTCGTCCAGCGCGTCGACCAGGGCGGCCCGGAACGCGTCGAGCAGGGCGGGCAGTCGGTCCGCACCGTCCGGCCCGGCGGCCGCGTCGGACGGTGCGGACGCGTCCGGCGGGGCCGGTGCGGCGAGCGGGACGAGCCAGAGGCGGCGGGCCTCCTCGTGCTCGGGCAGGGCCCGCAGCAGCACCCGGGGATCGAGCCCGTGCCGGCGCAGCCGGCGGCGGAAGGCCCAGCACAGGTCGGACACCTCGTCCGGCCCGCCGGCGAAGGTGCCCCCGCCCGCGGGCGGGTCGACGAGGGTGTCGGCGGCCCGGCGGAGCAACTGCTCCAGGACGACGACGATCCCGCCCGTGCCGCGAGCGGCCTCGTCCAGCGCGGCCAGGACCTGGAAGACCTCCAGCGCCGCCTCGAACGGCCCGGCCGATTCGCCGGCCGGGCCGGTCGCGCCGTCCGCGTTCGGTCCGTTCGCGTCCGCGTCGCCCGGGCGGCCCGGGCGGGCCACCCGAGACGGCGCACCGGCCGCCCACCCCGCCGTCACGGCGGTCGCCGCGACGGCGTTGACCCGGTCGGTGAGCACCACCTGGGTGTGCAGGGCCAGGCCTGGGACGGTGGCGAGCAGCTCGGCCAGGTCCTCGGTCCGCGCGGCCCAGACCGTGTCCCGCAGCCAGCCGTCCAGGCTGTTGTACCGCGCCGAGACCACGCCCACCACCAGGTTGTCGCGGATCCGCAGCACCGGCGCACCGCTCATTCCGGGCACCACCGAATCGGCGCTGAACCTGCCCAGGGACACCTGCCGGTCGGTCAGGGTGCCGCCCTGCCAGACGCCCGGGGCGTCGAGGTGCCGGTAGTCGCGCCCCGGGTCGACGACGGTCGGCACACCCGTCACGAAGACGCCCGTCCGGAGCTCGACCCCGTCGGTGGGCAGCAGGCCCGCGACGGAACCGGCCAGCGGTTCGGCGCAGCGCAGTACGGCCAGGTCCCAGACCGGCCCGGTCGCCACGACGTCCGCCGCCCGGGCACCCGCCGGGACACCCGTCAGGGCGCCCGCCGGGTCGCCGGACGGACCCGCCGACGGATCGGCGAGCGGGTCGATCAGCACCCTGCCGCCGACCTCGGCACACCCCAGGGCGGCCAGCACGTGCCACGCGGTGACGATGACGCCCGGGGCCACCTGGAAGCAGGTGCCGACCGGTTCACCGGCCGGGTCGAGGATCCGCCCGAGCGCCCCCGAGCTGCGCGGCTCCCGGTAGGCGGCTGCCGTCACGCCTGCTCCGCCGGCCCGGTCGGCGCAGCGGTCCCTCCGGTCCCGTCCGTCCCGTCGGTCCCGGAGCCGTCCGAACCCTGACCGCCCTGAACGCCGTGAGGACCCTGGGTGGCCTCGCCCTCGCCGTCAGCGTCGGACGCCGACGACTCCCCCTCCCCCGGCGCCGCGGGGCCGGCCTCGCCACCTCGCCGGTAGGTCAGCTTCACCTTCAGCGTCGCCTGCCCCGCCGTGCTGGCCATCAGGACCGTGCCCTTGGCGGAGAAGCTGAGGCCGAACTCGACCTCCATCTCGTCCGGCCGGGCGGCCCGCCGACCGGCCCCCTCGATCACCTGGACCGTGGAGGCGGCGATCTCGACGATGGCCTGCTGAGCCCGGGCGAAGGCGTCCCGCACCTGCTCGGCGGAGTCACCGAGCCGTGAGGTGCCCTGCGTCCCGGCCACCGGTACGGTCTCGACCTCCAGGACGGCTTCGCCCACCTGGACCGTGATCGGAATCCCCGCCAACACCCGTGCTCCTGATCATTCGTCAGTTCTCCGGAACGGCGCTCACCCTACTGCCCCCGCCCGCGCCGCTGCCGGTGATTCCGTGAGAAGCCCGGCCGCGCGGGTGCGCCCACCGGGCGGAGCGGGACGCGGTCGCGGACCGGCCGTCGGACGCCACCGCACCCGCCCCCGTCCGGCCCGTGCGGGGGGGCGGATCCGCCGGTCCGGGGGCGCTCGCGGGCGGAACGCGGTCGGTTCCCGGTTGAGATCCGGTCGCCGGGCCCGAGCGGGGTTCCGCCGCCCCCGGGGCGGGCCATGATGTGGACGCCACGAGGCGCACGGACGACGGAGCCGCATCATGACGCTTGGTCAGAACGATCTTCCAGAGCCACAGTTCACGGACGGCAGCGGCCTGGCCGGGGTACGTTCCTGGGCCCTGGACGCGACGGGGCGGACCGAGGCGCTGCTGCTGCCCGACCCGTCCGGGCCGCCCCGGCCGCGGATCGACGACCCGGTGGCCCACGACCGGCTGATCGGTGAACTCGGCGAACTGGAGGGGCTGCTGGGACCGGACGAGCCGATCCGGCCGATCCTCGCGGCGCGCCTCGGCGGCCTGCTCGCCGTCCGCCACCTGCGCCGCGGCGACGAACCCGCCGACCGCACCCGCGCCTTGCGGCTGCTGCGCGAGGCACGGGCCTGCGCGGTGCCGCCCACCGGCTGGGAGGCCCACCGGACCGCGCTGTACCTCGCCACCCTGCTGTTCCCGAAGCCGGCCGTGGATCCCGCAGGCACGTCGAACTTCTCCGCCCTGGTCGGCTGGCAGCTGGAGAACCTCGGCGCCCTGGACGCCGGCGGTCCGGAGATCACCGAACTGCGCGGACTGCTGGACGCCCTGCGGGACGCCCGGCTGCCCGCGGAGCTGCGCGCGCAGCTGGACGGCATGGCCACGGTCCTCGGCCTGGCCCAGGGCGGTGTCACCGACTTCGTCGCCGGCGTCGGACCGCTGCTCGACGCGCTGCCGGCGGACTTCCCCGGCCTGCAGCAGATGCGGGTGCTGATGAGCCTCATCCCCACGGCCGCGCCCACGGTCATGCCCACGGCCGCACCGCCCGCCACCGCCCCGGTCCCCGTCGTCCCGGTCCTCGCCGAGCCGGTCCCCGTCACCCGGGCAGCCGCGGAACCCGCGCCCGCCGAGCCGGCCTCCACGGAACAGGCACCCACGGAACCGCCCGTCGGCGACCCGCCCAGACCCCGGCCCCCGCTCGGGGCGGAGGCCGAGCGCGAGGAGTTCGAGCGGTCCATGGCCACGGCGCTCGCCATGGTGGAGATGACGTTGCCGGGCTCCCTCGCGCCGGAGCAGCTCGCCCGGCTGGCGCAGCGGGTCCGGACCGGCCGGAGCCACGGCACCGGCGATCCCGCCGACACGGCGCAGGACGCGCTGACCTACGCCATGGCCACCCTGGTCCCCGCACTGCAGCAGCGGGACCAGGGCCTGATCGCCGACGTCCTCGGCGCGCTGCGGCAGGCCTCCGACGGGATGCCGCCCGGCAGCGACTGGCACCAACTGCTCGGCGCCGTCGGCCCCGCCGTCCTGTCCGCCTCGCAGTACCTCGGCGGGAACCTGCTCGACGCCGAGGCGGCGGAGCGGCGGCTCGGCGAGGCGCTGGGGCAACTCGTCTCGCTCCCCGGCTCGTTCACCGCCCAGGTCCGGGTCGTCGCCGCGGCCCAGCGCGGCCACCGGCTCCGACTCGCCGAGGACCGGGCGGGCGTCGAGTCCTGCATCGCGGAAGTCCTCGCCGTGCGGGAGGGCCTGCCCGACGGCGACGACGCCCTGGGGGTCACACTGCTCATACTCGGGATGCTTCACCAGGACCTCTGGAGGCTGACGCACGAGACGGAGACCCTGCGAGCCGGACTGCGGTCCATGGACGAGGGCCTGCGCCTGCTGGAGGGCACGCCCGGCGACGGCGGACTGTTGGAACCGCTGCGGCTCAACCTCGCGGCGATCCGCGCCGGGATCGACGGCGACCTGGAGCTGCTCCGCGACTCCCTGGAGCGTGAACCGTCCGAACACCCGGCGAGCCTGCTCAACCCGCGGGGGGCGGGACTGCCGCTCATCGCGTTCGCCAGCCATCTCAAGGCCGAACTCACCAAATCGCGGGCCGACCAGGACCGTGCCGTCGAGGACCTGGAGGGGGCCCGGCGAGCCGCGTCGGGCACCGGCGCGTGGCAGCACGCCGACCTGCTGTGGGCCCTGGCCGAGGCCTACCGCAGGCGCGGCGACGCCGCCGCCGGCGACCAGGCGGCCGCGGCTCAGGCCATGGTGGAGTCCTTCGAGGTGCTGACCGCCGACGTGCTGCTGGAGGTCGGGGCCGAGCACCGGCTGCTGAGGGCGCGCGACGGGTCTTCGCGCGCCCTCGAAGCGGCCTGGTGGGCCGGCTCCCAGGGGCAGGCCGAACGCGCGGTGACCATGCTGGAGCTCGGCCGGTCGATGGTCCTGCAGGCGGCCGCGGCCTCGGCCGAGGTGCCCGAACTGCTGGCGGCACGCGGCCACCAGGGGCTGGCGGACGCCTGGCGGCAGGCGGAGTCGGACCGGGACGGCGGCGCCGAGCAGCCGGTCCCGAGCCTTTTGCGGCGGCGGGCCCTGAACGCGCTCCGGGGCGGCCCCGGGCTGTTCGAGCCGCCGACCCTGGCGGAGCTGTCCGCCGGACTGCGGCCGGGCGAGACCGACGCCCTGGTGTACGTGCTGCCGGGCGCGGAGGGGACGCCCGGCATGGCGATCATCCTGGGGCCGGACCTGGAGCCCGGGGTCCTCGCCCTGCCGCAGCTCTCCCTGGCCGGACGCGCGCCGCTGGAGGACTTCCTGGACGTGTCGGCGGAGCGCTCGCGGCTGCGCCGGGCCACGGAGGCCTGGAGCGCCGACGCCGCCGACGCCGCCGACGCGGTCGAGGCCCGCTGGGAGCGGTCGCTCGCCGGGCTGTGCGACTGGGCCTGGCCGGCCGTCGTCGGTCCGGTCCTCCTCGGCATCGCCGAGCGCCTGGAGGCCAACCCGGACCGGCACCGGGGACGGCCCGGTCCACCCCGGTTCGTGCTGGTCCCCTGCGGCAACCTCGGCGCCGTGCCCTGGCACGCCGCCCGGCTGCCGGCGGGCTCACGGCACCGCTACGCGTGCGAGATCATGGTGCTGTCCTACGCGGCGTCGGGCCGGGAGTTCCTGCGGGCCGCGGCGCGCGAACGGCTCGCACCGGGCGCCCGCCCCGTCCTGGTGGCCGACCCGCGGATGGACCTGACCCAGGCCGAGCTGGAGATCCTCGCGCTCCGTGACGGCTATTACCCGGGGGCGGAACTCTACGGCGAGTACTACGAGTTGGACGGGGAGCCGGCAGGCCCGGGGACGCCGGAGGAGATGCTCGCACTGCTCCCGGGCGCGGACGCGCGGCGGCCGCTCTCGCTGCTGCACATCGCCTCGCACGGCTCGGCCGGTGTCCGGCCGACGGTCTCCGCGCTCAGCCTCGCCGTCCCCGACCCGGTGCACGCCACCGCCGAGGGCGCGAACCCCCCGGCCGGCGCCCCCGACCCGGGCATGCTCACCGTGACCCGCCTGCTGGACCGTCCGGCCGGGACCGGCGGCCACCGGGCCGGTCCCCTGGTGGTGCTGAGCGCCTGCGAGACCGACCTCTCCACCCGCGACCACGACGAGGCGCTGACCCTGGCCACCGCGTTCCTGGCGAGCGGCGCCAAGGACGTCGTCGGTTCGCGCTGGACGACCCGGGACGGTGCGTCCGCCCTGATGATGGCGGTCTTCCACCACCACGTGGCGGTGACCGGCCTCAGCCCGGCCGACGCGCTGCGCGCGGCCCAGCTCTGGATGCTGGACCCGCACCGGGAGGCTCCCGAGGGCCTCGGCGGGGAGCTGCGGCGCGCGGTGGCGCATCCCCACCTCGACCGGCTGCCGGTCTGGGCGGCCTTCATCCACCAGGGCCACCCGGGGGCCGCGGACGGCACGCCGGGCCGGCCCGCGGCGACGGCAACAGCAACGGCAACGGACCCGGCTGCAGCCACGGCCACGACGCGGCAGGAGGGGACGGAATGAACCCGGAGGAACTGCTGGCACTGGTGCGGCAGCACTGGGCCGACATGCGGGCCATCCTGGACGACGCCCACTACGGACTGCTGATCGTCCGCCTGACCGCGCTCGCCGAGGCGCAGGGCGACGAGCGGAGCACCCGGCGGGCCTTCCAGGGCGTCAGGCTCGTCCTCCTGTCCCTGCCGCTGGACCACCCGGTGCGCATGGCCATGGACTCGACGCGGCTGGTCGCCGCCGGCCCCCGGCCGCTGGCCTCGTCGGCCTCGTCGGCCCGGGAGCTGCTGGCCTGGCTCGCGCAGACGGACGCCGCGGCGGAGTTCGCCGCGGCCACCGCGGAACCGGCCCCCGGGCACGCCCCCGGCCACGCCCCCGGCCGGACTCCCGAGCACCCGGCCGAGGCTGCGCCGGACGCCCTGCCCGGCACCCCGCCGGGAACCGCGCCGGACACCGCCGGGATCATCGCCGCCGTGCAGCTCCGTCTGCTCGCCGCGCCCTCGTTCGGCCGTGCCGAACTGGCCGCTCGCGGCCTGGACGCGCCCGCCCTGGCCGGCGCCGGCCTGCTGATCCGGCTGGTCGACGAGACGGGCGAACCCCGGTACCCCGCCTTCCAGTTCGCCGCCCCGCAGCCGGCTGCCCACCCGGGCGCCGACGACCCGGACCCTCCCGGCCACGACCATCGGCAGCACGGCCACCGGCCCCCCGACCACCACCCCGGCCCGCTGCCGGTCGTCGCGCGGATCAACCGGCTGCTGCTGGCCGAGGCGGACCCCTGGGGGGCCGCCGACTGGTGGCTCGCCGGAAACAGCTGGCTCGGCGGCACCCCGGCCGCACTGCTCGGACTGGTCTCGGACGAGCTGCTGACCGCGGCCGCCCTGTCCATGGTGGAGGGCGACTGATGCCCGCGTACCCCCCGCCCCGGGACTCCGACGGCTTCCGGATGCGCCCGCACCTGCGGACCCTGCCCGCCGGCACCGGCCTGTGGCGCTGCCACCGGACCGGACGCCCCGGCGCCGGCTTCAACCCGGTGCCGGCCGACTCCCACTTCGGCGGCAGCCGCTTCGACGGCACCATGGCCGACCCGTACTCCTTCCTCTACGCCGCGCCCGAGCCGGCCACCGCGCTCGCCGAGGTGCTGTTGCGCGCGCTGCCCTTCGACGCCGGCACCGGGATGCGCCTGGTCCCCTACCGGGCCGTCGCCCAGCGCTCGCTGACGGCACTGCGGACCACCGTCGACCTGTGCCTCGTCGAGCTGGTCACCGAGGAGGACCTCGCCGCCGTCTGCCAGGACTCCTGGCTGCTGGAGACCGAGGGCCCCGGGTACGCGCAGACCCGGCGCTGGGCCACGGAGCTGCGGTCCCGGGCGCCGGAGGCCCAGGGCCTGGTCTGGCAGTCCCGGCGGCACCGGCCGCGCCGCGCCCTGGTGCTGTTCGGCGACCGCTGCGGCGAGGAGGCGCTGAAGAGCGAGTCCGGGACCGGCCACGAGCTCGACACCCCGGACGGGGTCGCGGAGGTGAACCGGCTGTTCGCCCCGCTGCGGGCCGCGATCGTGCCGCCCGGTCCGCGTGCCGGCCACGCCGGCGGTCGCGGGGCGGCGGAGACGGTGGGTGCGCCGTGACGACGGACAGCGGCGCCGCGGGCGGCGGCATCGGGTTCGGGCGCGGCCTGGACGAACGACAGCCGGTGATCGTCCTGTTGGACACCTCCGCCTCGATGAACCGCCCCGTGCACGCCCCGCCGATCGCCGACCTCAACCGGGCGCTCGCCCACGGCCTCGACTCCATCCGGGCCAGGGACCGGCTGCGCTCCAGGGTGGAGGTCTGCCTGGTCGCGTTCGACTCGCGGGTCCGGGTCTTCGACCCCTCCGCGGGGGTCTTCCGCCCGCCGGGCGAGGCCGCCGACGAGGCGCTGTTCAGCCCGCTGGACGGGCTGCGGACGCCCGCCCTGACGGCGGGGGGCTTCACCTGCATGGTGCCGGCCCTGCGGTTCGCCCTGGACGTCGCGCGCCGGCGCCGGCTGGACCTCACGGCACGCCGGGTGCCGGCGCTGCGGCCGCTGATCTGGCTGATCACCGACGGCGCGCCGAGCGACGCGGCCGGCGTGCGGCTGGGCGCGGCCGAGCTCGCGGCCGCCGCCGAACAGCTGCGGCAGGCGGAGCGCGCGGACGAGTGCGCCCTCTTCGTGATCGGGGTCAAGGGGGCCGACCAGGAGACCCTGGAGCTCCTCGCGCCGCACGCCACCCACCTGCTGGAGAAGCTGGACTTCGGCCGGATCCTGGACATCGTGTTCCAGAGTTCGGACCGGGCCGGCCACGGCACGGCCGCGGAGATCTCCGAGCAGGTCGACGAGTACGCCGCGAACGCCCGCGCCCTGGACGACCTGGACGAGGAGTACCGGTGAGCGCCCCGATCGTGGCGGGCGCCGTGGTGCAGGGGACCGCGCACCTGGCGCGCGGGCGCGGCTGCCAGGACGCGTTCAAGGCGGTGTCCGGCCGCGGCGGCTCGCGGCCCGCGGGCCAGGGCGGACCGCCGCTCGTGCTGGCCGTCGCGGACGGCGCGGGCAGCCGCGACCGCAGCGCGCTCGGGGCGCACCTCGCCGTGGACGCGGCCTGCCGGCTGCTCACGGCCGACGTGCCGCCGGCGGACGGCGACGCGGCGGCCTGGCGGGAGTGGATCGGCGAGCGGTCCGTGGCCGTGCTGGACGCGTACCTGCGTGCGGTGCGGGCCGTCCTCGCCGCCGACCGCCCCGCCGGGGCTCCGCCGGGGCCGGCCGGTCCGGCGGATCCGCCGGGCACGCCCGACCTTCCCGGACCGGGCGGCCGCCCCGACGGGACCGGCGGGCTTGACCACCCCGACCACCCCGACCACCCCGACCACCCCGACCACCCCGACGCCCCGGACCACCCCGACCGCCCCGACCGCCCGGACGAGGGCGCGCTGGCCGCGACCCTGGCGGCCGCCGTGCTCCGGCCGCCCTGGGTGGCCCTCCTCTCCGTCGGCGACTGCTTCGCCACCGTCCTGACCCGCCCCGGCAGCGGCGGCACCGCCGGCGACCACGGTCCCCGCGAACGGTGCCGTCTCGTCCTGCCGCCGCACGCCCCGGCCGTCTTCCTCTCCTCCCCCGGTGCCCGCGGGCACCTCACCACCCTCGTCCTGCGGGAGCCCGACCTCAGCGGCGTCGTCCTGGCCACCGACGGCTGCGCGCCGCTCGCCCTGGACCACCCCTCCGTACTCGGGCTCCCGGACAGCCGGGGCCCGCTCGCCGCGCCGGACTTCTTCGAACCGCTGGCCGCCCTCCTGCGCGCCAACGGCGGCGACGCCGCGCCGCTGCGCGCCCTGCTCTCCGGCCCGGCGGCGGGCCGCAGCGGCGACGACCTGACGGTGCTCTGCGCCCTGCTACCGGACGGTGCCCGATGGCCGTGAGGGTGACGGCCGACGACGGCCGGCAGTGGTGGCTGACCGAGAAGATCGGGTGGGGCGGCGAGGGGACGGTCTACGCCGTGGAAGACGCCCCGGCGCTGGTCGCCAAACTGGTGCCGCGCCCGCCCGACCCGGCCGCGTACCGGGACCGGATCGAGCGGCTGGTGCGCCGGCGGCGCGAGCCCCGCACCGTCCGGCTGCTCAGCGGCGCGGGCGCCGGGGTGGCCTGGCCGCGGGTCCCGGTCACCGCGGTGCGCGGCGGGGTGCACGGCTACCTGATGGGCGACCTGCGCGGCCGGTACCGGCCGCTGGGGGACCTGGTGGGGACGGACGGCCGCCGCACCGGGCTGCCGGACGCCACCTGGGAGACCGCGCTGCGGGCGGCGGCCGGGCTGGCGACGCTGCTGGCCGCCCTGCACGCGGAGGAGTACGTGGTCGGCGACCTGAAGCCGGACAACCTCTGGGTGGACCGGTCCGGCGCGGTCGGGATCGCGGACGTGGACTCCTGGCAGTTCACCGACCGCGGGCGGGAGTTCGCCTGCCGGGTGCGCACGGCGGGGTACACGGCGCCGGAGGCGGTGGCGGCACCGGAGTCCGTACGGACCCGGGCGGGCGACGACTTCGTCCTCGCGGTCCTCGTGCACCAGTTGCTGATGGCCGGCCTGCACCCGTTCGCCGGCCTCCCCGGGGACGGCGGCCGCTACGTCTCGCTGGACGACAACCTCGCGCACGGGCGCTGCCGGCTGACGGACCGCCGGTCCGTCGCGCTGCGGGGGCCGCTGCCGCCGGCCGACCTGCTGCCCCGGCGGGTCGCGGCACTCCTGCGCGCCGCCTTCGGGCCCGGCGGGCGGCTGCGCCCGGGCGACCGTCCGGAGGCCTCGGCCTGGGCGTCGGCCCTGCACGCGGAACTGGCGGACGGCAGGCTGCGCGGCTGCGCCGCGAACGGGCGCCACGTGTACACGGCGGAGCGGCCGTGGTGCCCGTGGTGCGACCTCGCACGGCGCGGCCGGGAGGAGTACCCGGCCCAGCCCGGCGGGGCCGGGCCCGACGGGGCGGCGCCCGGCCGGCGGCCGCCCCGGGCGGACCGGACGACGGACACGGCGACGGACGCGGCGGCGCGCACGACCGGGGACACGACGGCACACACGACGGGGAGAACGGCATGACCGGAACGGACTCACGGCTCTCGGTGGCGCGCACCCTCGACCGGTGCAGCGTCCTCGGGCCCGGTCGGCGGGCGGTGCTCTGGGTCCAGGGCTGCCCGCTGCGGTGCCGGGGTTGCGTCGCGGCGGAGACGCTGCCGTTCACCGACGGTCCGGGCCGCCCGGTGGCCGAACTGGTCGACTGGATAGCCGGGTTGACCGGGATCGAGGGCGTCACGCTCTCCGGGGGCGAGCCGTTCGCCCAGGCCGGGGCGCTGGTCGGGCTGCTGGACGGCGTGCGGGCGGCGCGGCCCGAACTGTCCGTGATGGCGTACTCCGGCTTCCGCCACGAGACCCTGCGACGCGGCACCCCCGCGCAGCGGGCCCTGCTGAACCGGCTCGATCTGCTCGTCGACGGCCCGTACGTGGCCGCCCTCCACGCGGACCTGCGCTGGCGGGGATCGTCCAACCAGCGCGTCCACCGGCTGTCGCCGCGCTACGCGGAGCTGCCTGCGGAACCCGACACCGGCGCCGGGATCGAGTTCTCGGTCGGGCTCGACGGTTCGCTCGCCTGGGCCGGGGTGCCGGCGGTGCCCGGCTTCCGGGAGGAGGTCGAACGGCGCCTCCAGGAACGGGGGTTCGCCCTTCGCACCAGCACGCCACCCCTGCCACCGCCCCCGGGCCCGGACCCCTCGGCCCCGCCCACCGGGCGCCCGGACACCGGGGCCCCGCCGGCGCGGCCCCCTGCCGGCCGGACCTCACGGGCCACCGCCTCACGGGCCACCGCCCCGCGGACCGCCGCCCCGCACACGCCGACCGACCCGCACACCGAAGCACCGCCCACCAGCGGCCTTCCCACCGCCCGCCCGGGCGCGTCGCCCCCGCACCCCCCGACCGGCCGGGACGCCGACGCCCGAAACACCGACGCCGGAGACACCGCCGCGCGAAACGCCGACGGCCGACAGGCGGCGGGCCCGGACGACCGGCCCCCGCCGGCCGGCGGCCCGCACGCCGACGGCCCGCGTTCCCCGGCAGCACCGCGCACCAACGGTCCGCACACGCCGGGCCGGCACCACGAAGGAGGCGGACAGTGAGCGGATCACCGATGTACAGCAGCGTCTCGGTCGGCGCCTCGCGGCTCGCGGCCGAGGCCGCGAAGCGGCGGCGGCAGGCCGAGCGGCGGCGCCGGCTGGAGCAGGACCGGGCGCGCGAGCGGGCGCGCCGCGCGGCGGCCAGGGCCAGAGCCCGCGCCGAGGCGGAGCGCCGTGCCGCCGCCCGGGACAAGGCGAAGAAGGAGGCCGAGCGCCGGGAGCGGGAGCGCAGGGCGAAGGCGATGGCGGAGGCCGACCGCCAGGAGGCCGAGCGCCGCGAGCGGGAGGAGGCCGAGCGGGCCGGGCGGGTCGCGGCCGTGCTGCGTGAGCAGGGCGCGGCGGCAGCCCGCGGCCTGGACGAGGTGGCGGTCCTCATCGACACGGCGCGGACGGCGGCCAACCCGGACGCCGTGCAGGAGCTGTCCGACCGGCTGACCGATCTGCGGACGCGCGCACTGCACCAGCCGGACGCCGCGCTCGGTGCGGAGGTCGAGGAGCTGCGCGGCCGGGCGGTGGCGCTTCGGCCCGGGAGCCGCGACCACGGCCGGCCCGCCGAGGCCGGACAGGAGTACCAGATCGCCACGCTGGAACGCCAGTTCGCCGCGGTCGCCGAGACCGGAGCAGAGGTCGACGCGGCCGGCGGCCACCGGTGCGCCGAGCTGCTGCGCGACCTCCGGCAGGCACTGATGGACCGTCAGACCCTCAGGGTGGAGGCCCTTCTGGGCACCGCCGAGCACGAACTGGCCCGCCACACGGCCGCCGTGCAGGCCGCCCGGGCCGCCGCCCTCGCCGACGCCGCCCGGCGACTGGCCGACGAACGGCACCGCAGGTCGCGGGAACAGGCCGCCGAACGGCAGCGGGAGGCGCAGCGGCGCGCCGCCGAACTCCAGCGCGAGGCACGGGAGAAGGCCGCCGAGCGGCTGCGGCTGGAGGCCGAACGGCAGGCCGCGGAGCTGGCGGCCGAGCTGGTGGAGGCGGCGGACCGGCTCGCCGTGGTCGAGCAGACCGCGCGCGACGCCGCCCGGGACGCCGCCGACTTCGGGGAGACCGAGCTGCAGGGGCGACTCCTCGCCGCCGTGCACCGGGTGACCGGCGCGCTCCGCGCCTCCTGGGGCGGGACGGCGCTGACCGCCGTCGCGGAGCTGGAGCGGCTGCTGCCCGAGGCGGAGGCCCGGCTGGACGAGCTGCTGCTGGCGTACGAGCGGCGCGCCGAGCTGGCCGGGGTCCTCAAGGCGGCGATGGCCGGCGAGGGGCTGGCCTTCACCGGCGGCGGCGACCTGGGGCAGGAGCTCGTGCTGGTCTTCGAACGCCCGAACGGTGCCCGTTACGAGACGAGCGTCGGCAGCACCGCCGACGGCACCGCCGTCCTCAGCTACGTGGTGGAGGGCGAGTCGGACGTCGTCGTGGTGCCCGAGCGCGGCGAGGTGACCTGCGACCGGACCGAGGCGCTGCTGGACCGGGTGCACGAGGCGATGGGCGAGGACGGCTACCACCCGGGCGAGCTGGACTGGGACGGCAAGCCGCCGCGCGGCGGGGCGGCGCGCGGCGGGAGCAGCGTGAGCGGCGGAACGAGCGGCAGCGCCAACGGCATGACGCGGGGCGCCACATGAGCGGCCGGGACGAGGCCGGAGCCGGCACCGGGGGCGGCAGCGGCAGCGGCAGCGGCAGCGGCAGCCGGAGCGTGGCCCGGGCCGAGGCGCCGCTCTGGGTGGCGGCGCTGCGCTGGGAGCTCCGGCGCGGCCGCCAGGTGATCCTCACCGGGCAGGTCCGGGACCGCTGGTGGTGGCGGGGCCGACCGGTACCGCTCCGCACCGTCCTCGCCCACGCGCTGCACGGCTGCGGCGCCGACACGGTGGCCTGGTGGGACCCGGTCGGCGGTCTGGTCTTCCCGCTCGACGGCGACCAGGCGCGTTTCGAATCACTGGACCAGCGTCAGCCCGCGAGGGCTGACGCCGCACGGCCGGCCACAGGGGAGCCGGCCGCGCCCCCCGGTCCGGACGCCACCCGGCGTCCGGACCGGGGCCCGGAACCGGGCCCGGGGAACGCCGGAGATCCGGCGTGGCCCCCGGCCCGGGCCGACGAGCACACGACCCGTCGCGGCGGGCTCCGGCGGGCGGCCTCGGGCGACCTCTTCACGGCCCGCCCGGCCCGCCGGCTGGCCGCGGTGGACGACGCGCTGGCCGAGGCCCACCGGCTGGCGGCCTCCCCGCAGGCGGCGGTCGCCTTCGTCTTCGAGGACGTCGACCTCGCCCTGCCGCTGAACGAGGCCTCCTCCGTCCAGGGCTACCTGCGGCTGCGCGCGGCCATGTCCGACGCCGCCACCCCGGTGCCCCGCGCGGCCGCCGGCCGGGCCGCCACCGCCGCGGGAGCCGGCACCGGCACCGGCGCCGCGAGGACCACCGACCCGAAGGCCCCCACCCCGCACGGATCCGTCCCGCACGGATCCACCCCGCACGGATCCGCCCCGCACGAGCCGGACGCGGTGGCCGCCGGCGCCCCCGCCGTGCCCCCGGCGGCGGCCCGCAACGCGGTGGTCGCCGTCGTCGGCGACCTCTCCCGGCTGCCCGCCTGGCTCTACCGGGAGGACCCGCGGACGGTGGTGCTGCACATCGGCCCGCCCGACCAGGCGGAGCGCCGCCGCTGGTTCGCCATGATCGGCCGGGAGTTCAACGGCGCGGCGGACGCCGGCCCGGCGGAGTTCGAGGCCCTGGTCGGCGCCACCGACGGCATGGCGGGCTGGGAGCTGGACGCGCTGGCCCGGACCTCGCACATCCGCCACGTCCCGGTCCGGGAGCCGGGCCGGCTGCTGGAGCGCCACCGCATCAACGTCAACGTCGATCCCTGGAGCCAGATCGACCGCCGCACCGTCGCCGAGGCGGCCGGGGAGCTCGGCACCCGGGTGATCGGGCAGCGCACCGCCGTCGACGCGGTGGTGGGCGCCCTCCAGGCGGCCTACGTCGGGGTGGGCTTCGGCGGCTCCGGGGCGGCCCGGCCGCGCGGCTCGTTCTTCTTCGTCGGCCCGACCGGCGTCGGCAAGACCGAACTCGCCAAGTCGGTCGCCCAGTTGATCTTCGGTGATCCGAGCGCCTACGCGCGTTTCGACATGAGCGAGTACCAGCAGGAGCACGCGGCCGAGCGCCTGGCCGGGGCGCCGCCCGGCTTCATCGGCTACGACCAGGGCGGCGAACTCACCCGGCGGGTGCGGGAACGCCCGTTCAGCGTGCTGCTCTTCGACGAGATCGAGAAGGCCCACCCGGCGGTGCTGGACAAGTTCCTGCAGATCCTGGAGGACGGCCGGCTCACCGACGGCCAGGGCCGGACGGCGTACTTCTCCCAGAGCCTGATCATCTTCACCTCCAACACCGGCGCGGGCGGTCTGCCCGCCCTGCTGGCCGAACACGGCGAGGACCTGCCGTACGAGGTGCTGCACCGTCACTTCACCGGCGCGGTGGAGGAGAAGTTCCGGGCGATCGGCCGGCCCGAGATCTACGGCCGGCTCAAGCCCGGGGTGGTGGTCTTCGACATGCTGCGCACCGAGCACGTGGTCGGCATCGCGGACCGCCTGCTCGGCCAGCTCGCCGACTCCCTGCACGAACGCCACGGGGTCGAGCTGGTCCACGACCTGAAGAGCATCCACCCCTGGATCACCGGGCGGATGGCCGACCCCGAGCGGCAGGCCTACGGCGGGCGGCAGATCCGCAACGAGTTCGAGCCCGTCCTGGCCGCCGTGGTCCGGTACGTCATCGGGCAGGAGCCGCCGAGGGGGAGCCGGATCCGGCTGGGGATCGCCGACGACGGCACGGTCCGCATCACGCCCGACACCACCGCGAACGGGGACGAGGACGGGCACGGGCACGGGATCGGGCACGGGATCGGGCACGCGGGCGCTGACGCGCACGGGTACGG
This sequence comes from Kitasatospora sp. NPDC042419, assembly GCF_056437345.1. Taxonomy (NCBI): domain Bacteria; kingdom Bacillati; phylum Actinomycetota; class Actinomycetes; order Kitasatosporales; family Streptomycetaceae; genus Kitasatospora; species Kitasatospora sp. NPDC042419. The sequence continues at coordinate 78,174 of NZ_JBWKAW010000028.1, read as the reverse complement.
GTACGGAACCGGGACCGGTAACGGGAACGGCGACGGGGGGACGTGCTGATGCACGGCATCGACCTGGGCGACAGCTACGCCCGCATCGCCTGGCCGGGCCCCGACGGGGTGCCGGTGGTGACCGGCGCGACCGACGTCCCGGCCACGGTCGACGTCACCGACCCGGCCGGACCCCGGCTCGCCCGGGCGGCGGGCGCCCGGTCCGCCCGCGACCTGCTCTTCGCGGGCGCCGCCGACCGCCCGCCCGCCGCCCCGTACGGCACCGACCCCCCGGGCGAGGGCCGGCCCCCGGGCGGCCCGCTCCGGCCGGAGGCGCTGACCGCCCTCGTCCTGGCCGCCCTCACCCGGCGCAGCCGGGAGTCCGGCGGCGGTGACCCGCAGGAGGTGGCACTCGCCCTGCCCGCCCCCGGCGGCGCCGAGCAGGCGCTGCGACGGGCCGCCGAGCAGGCCGGGCTGCGGGTCGGCATGGTGCTGCCCGAGTCGGTGGCCACGGCGCTGCACTACGGCGCGGTCCGCGAGGGCGTCAGCCTCTCCGTCCTGGTGTACGACCAGGGCGCCACCAGCTCGGACCTGACGCTGCTCGCCGTCGACGGCGACCGCACCGTCCGCGTCCTGGAGACCGTGTCCCGACGGCTCGGCGGCGACCACTGGGACGCGGCGATCGCCCGGGAGCTGCTGCGCCGGCTCGGCTCCCCCGGTGCGCCCGTCGGGCCGTTGCTCCCGCTCGCGGAGCGGCTCCGGCTCTCGCTCGGCGGAGCGCCGGAGGCCTGGCAGCGGGTCCGCTGGGAGGGCACGGACCACGAGGTCTCGCTCGACCGGGAGACCTTCGGACGGCTGGTCGAGCCGCTGCGCGAGCAGGCCGCGGACGCCGTCGGCACGCTGCTCGACACCGCCCGGGAGCGCGACGGGGACGTCCCGGGCACCCTGCTGCTGGCCGGCGGGCTGAGCGCCACCCCGGGGACGGCCGAGTGGTTCGAGGAGCGGTTCGGACTCACCGTCCGGTCCCGGGACCCCGGGGCCGCGGTGGCCGGCGGGCTGGCGCTCACCGGGGAGTTCGGCCTGCTCCGGGTGTTCACCGGCCACCCGGCCGCCAGACCGCGGCCGGCAGGGGGCGACCCCGATCCGCGTTGGCGGGACGACGGGTTCGACCGGCACGACGGACAGGACGGGTACGACGGACAGCACGGGTACGACGGGCGCCGGGCCGCGGCGGCGGAGCACGAGGTGAAGGACCCCTGGCCCGGGGAGGGTGAGCACGAGGAGACCCGGCCCGGGACCGCGTGGTCCGGGGAGCCGCGAACCGACGAGCCGTGGCCCCAGGAGCCGTGGCCCGGGGCGGCCACGCCGCCGTACGGGGAGTCGCACCAGCCTCCGGCCGGACACCCCGACCCGACTCGCACGCATGCCCCGACCGACCCGAGCACCACCTACGACCCCACCGACCCGACCGACCTCACCGACCCGACCGACCCCACCGACCCGAGCAATACGTACGACCCCACCGACCACGCCGGCGCCCACGAAGCGCCCCGTCCCGGCGAGCAGGCGCCACCCCGCACACCGCCCGAGCCCCCGCCACCGGAACCGGCACCGGCACCGGCACTGCCCACGCCCGCCGGCCAGGCCCTCCACCCCGTGCCCGTCCGGCACCTGCGCGCCACCCGCCGCGACGACCACCTCCTGATCGTCTGGTCCTGGCCCCCCGACAGCCGCCGGGCCCGGGTGCGCTGGACGCTGGACGCCCCCGACCCCACCGGCCTCCCGCAGGCCGGGGACGTCCGCTGCGGCCGCCGGTCCTACCAGCACGACGGCGGCCTCGACCTGCGGGTGGGCCGCGGCGCCGTCACCGTCACCGTGGAGGCGCTCACCCCCCACCCGGCCGAGCCGCTCGCCGAACCCTCGGCGCTGCTCCTGCCCGCCCGGCCGCCGCTGGTGCGCTACGAGGCCGCCGTCCGGCGCGGTCTGCGCGGCCGGACGGCCCGGCTGACCTTCGTCGCCGACACCTCCTGCGAGCTGCCCGCCCTCCAGGTGGTGCACGGCCTCGGCCGGATCTGCCCCGGCAGCGCCGCGGACGGCACGGTGCTGCGCGAACTGCCCGCCCACCGGCTGGACGCGCGGATCCCGTTCACCGTCGAACTGCCCTTCCCCGCCACCCGGGGCGCCTCCTGGCTGGTCTGCCTGCCGCTCGCCCCGGCCGACCCGGACGACCCGCCCGCCGGCCCGGGCGGCCCGACCGCCGAACTCCGTCCCGCCTCCCTGCACCGACTGAAGGTGACCTGAATGGCCGCCGGCCTCGCCTGCCCCTACTGCTACGAGACCTTCACCGCCCGCGAGATCCGCTTCCGGTGCAGCGGCCGCACCAGCCGCACCGGCCGGCGCTGCGCCTTCGAACGCGATCCGGTGCTCGCCGAACGGACCGGCCGGCGCGGCGACGTGGGCCCGGTCTTCCGCGCCGACGGACGGAAGCCCACCGCCCCCTGCCCGGGCTGCGGGGCCGACACGACGTACCGGATCTGCCCGGTCTGCCACAGCACGCTGCCGGTCCAGTTCGGCATGGTCGCCCACCGGCTGATCGCCATGGTCGGCGCCAAGGCCTCCGGCAAGACGGTCTACACGACCGTCCTGCTGCACGAGCTGATGAACCGGGTCGGCGCCGGTCTGGGCACCGCGCTGATGGCCTCGGACGACGAGACGATCCGCCGCTTCGGCAGCGACTACGAGGAGCAGCTGTACCGGCACGGCCGGCTGTTCCACGGCACGAGGACCGCGGCGGCCAACGACGGCCGGGTGGAGCCGCTGGTGTTCCGCTTCAGCCGCAGCCGCGGCCGGCTGCACCGCTCCCGCCCGCAGCACAGCGTGCTCTCCTTCTTCGACACCGCGGGCGAGGACTTCAACTCGCGCGAGAACGTCGAACTGAACACCCGCTACCTGGCGAACGCCGACGGCGTCATCCTGATCCTGGACCCGCTGCAGATGCCCGGCGCCCGCCCGCTGGCCCGGCCGGGCACCGTGCTGCCGGGGTCCGAGGGGGTCGACGAGCCGGTCAACGTGCTCAGCCGGGTGACCAACATGCTGATGGCCCGGCAGCAGGGCTCCTCCGGCCGGATCACCACCCCGCTGGCGGTGGTCTTCGCCAAGCTCGACGCCTTCTGGGACACCCTCGACCCCGGCAGCCCGCTGCGCGGCCACCCGCCGGCCGGGGACCGCTTCGACACCGCCGACAGCCTGGACGTCCACGAGGAGGTCCGCCGGCTGCTGAAGGAGTGGGAGGGCGTGCGGATCGACCAGGACCTGGAGAACAGCTACCGGCGCTACCGCTACTTCGGGGTCTCCGCGCTGGGCGCCGGGCCGACCCCGGACGCCCTGGTGGCGCCCACCGGCATCCAGCCCTACCGGGTCACCGACCCGCTGCTGTGGCTGCTCAGCGAGTTCGGGGCCGTGCCCCGCCGGGGGCGGGGGTGACATGCCGTTCCAGCAGCTCTACTACACCTCGTGCGAGCAGGGCCTGAGCGGCTTCGCCGGCTACCAGTTCAACGCCGTCAGCGCGGACGTCTCCGCCGAGACCATGCGCGAGGTGGAGGCGCTCACCGCCTACGAGCCACCGCCCTCGCTGCTGTACTCGGCCGCTCCGGAGGAGCTGGCCCGCTGCCCGGTCAACCTGGTCTTCGTGCCGGGGGCGACGGTGCTCGCGGCCCGGGTCCAGTACGTCGGGCGGGACTCCTCGCAGCGCTTCGGCAACTACTTCGCCCACGCCCTGACCAGCCCCGACTTCGCCCGGGACGGCGGCGGCCTGCTCGGCATCGAGCTCTGGGAGTCGCCGGTCTGGTCGTCCCGCCCGGCCGAGCGGACCCGGCTCCCGGCCCTGGAGGCCCGGCCCGGCGCCGGCCCGCTCACCCCGCGCTCGGTCGGCCGGTTCCTGGCCGCGCACCCGCACGCCGCGCTGCTGCCCGCCCTGCTGGAGGCCGCCCGGACCGCACTGGCCGAGGACCGGACGGTCCTGGTGGTGGACGCCAGCACCGACCGGATCGCGCACTGGTTCGCCGCCGCCTGCTTCCTGCTCCCGCCGCCCGTCGCCCGTCGGCTGTCCTTCGCCACCTACCTCCACCGCCCCGGGCGCGGCCGGCTGCACCTGATCGGCGGCCTCCCCGAGAACCGGATCGACCTGGGGCCCGACGACCAGGACGCCTACTACCTGCTGGACTTCGTCCGGGGCCTCGCCCCCGCGCTGCCCGTGCACCCGCTGACCGCGCTGCTGGCCCGGGTCGGCCCGGCCTCCGCCCGGACCTTCTGGTCCTGGGCCGGCGAGTACCTGAGCGGCCGCGAACGGACCGCCGAGGACTGGCACGGCCCGGCCGCGGCCGCGGCGGCGGCCGGCGGCACCGCCCTGACCCCGGGCGACCTCGCCGCCCTCACCGGCTGGCTGACCGGCCCGGACGCGCCGCCGGCCGCCGCGCTGACCACCGTCGTGCGCGACGTCCACCGCCAGCACCGCCTGGACCGGGAGCAGTTGCGGGCGCTCAGCCGGGCCGCCGCCCGCGGCGACGACCAGGAGCTCGCCGAGCAGCTGCTGGACGAGGTCCACGAGGCCGACCTGCTGCGCTGCGAGGAGGGCGACACGCAGGGCCTCCCCGCGGTCCGGCTCACCGACCCGGCCCGGCGCGAGCGGATCACCGGGCGCTGGCTGGCCAGGTTCCGGCAGGCCGACACCGCCGGGGCGCTGCGCCTGCTCGGCTGGGCGTCCGCCGCCGGGCTGCGGCCGCCGCCCGCCGAACTCGTCCGCCGCAGCACCGAACTCACCGGGGAACTGCTCGGCGCCACCGTCACCGGCACGCCCTTCGCCGGGCTGGAGAAGCTGCTGACCGCCGCCGCCCGGCAGTGGCCGGAGTTCCGGCAGGGCCTGGTCGAGACGCTCGGCGGGCTGGAGGGCTCGCTCGGCGCGCAGTTCCCCGCCGTCCTCCTCGCGCTGCCGCCGGACCTGCTCGGCGAGGAGGACCTCGCCGGCCGCGACTGGCTCCTGGAGCAGTACCTGGTGGCCCGGGCGGCCGGGCGGCCCGACCTCGCCGCCACGACGCTGCTGCGCGTCCTCCCGCTGCGCCCGCCGGACGCGCCGCTCGACCTCCGGCTGCTCCGGCACCTCTGGTCGCCGCACGCCCGCTGGTCGCACGCCGAGGCACTCGCGGTCGTCCCGCAGCTGCCGACCGGGCTGCGCTGGGACGACGGCGCCCGCCGGTGGCTCGACCTGACCCTCGTCCAGGAGATCGCCGACGCCGAGGCACTGGACGGCTGCCTGCGCCTGTACGAACTGTTCGCCGCCGCGCCCCGGGCCGACTGGCCGAGCCCCGACACCGCCGACTGCGTCGCCCGCACCCTCGGGATCCGCGACCGCCTGGACCGGGCCGGGACGGCCGACCAGCTCCTCGGACTGCTCGACGACCCGCCACCGGTCCGCTGGCACCCCGCCTGGGCGCTGCTGAGCCGCCGGCTGCCCGCCGCGCTGGCCGACCGGCCGGTGGCGCGGCCCGACCGGGTGGCCGCGGGCCTGCCCCGCCTGGGGCCCGCGACCGCGCAGGCCTACCTGCGGCGGCTCCAGGCCGGGACCGCCCGCGTCAGCCGGACGAGCCCGGCCCCGGACACCCTGCTCGGCCACCTGGCGGCGGCCGCCGCCTTCCTGGCGCACCACCCGTCCGGTGTCCAGCTGGACCTCGTCCTCCTCATCCTGCGGCACGCCCGGGAGCAGTGGCCGCCGGCCGACGCCGCCCGGCTGGCCCGGGCCCTGCGCCGCTACGCGCCGGTCGAGGCGGACCGGGTGGAGGCGCGGCTGGCCCGGCACCCGACGCCCCTGCTGCGGCGGGCCCTCGGCCGGCTGGCCGCCCTCGGCCCGGCCCACCGCCGACGCGCGCCCGGGGACACCGCCCCGCCCGCCGCCCGCCCGCCGCGCCCGCCGGGGGCGGCCGGGTGAACGCGCTGACGGAACTCGTGACGTTCTTCTTCGACCTGCTCGTCCCCCTCGTCCGCTTCCTCGCCCGCCTCGCGGTCTCCCTGGTGCTCGCCCCGCTCGTCGCGGCCGCCCGCGCGCTGCGGCTGCTGGACCAGCTGGTCCGGTCGTACGGCCGCGTACTGGTGGGCGTGCTGCGCCGGAGCGACCCCCAGTACCGGACGCTCCCCCCGCACCGCCCCCAGGACGAGCCGCAACCCGCCCACCGCGCCTACGCCTTCGGTCCCGCCCGGCGCGACCTGCGGCTGGTCGCGGTGCACGGCCTCCGGACGCACCGCCGCGGCACGGCCGACGCCCTGCGCACCGTCTCCGACGGGCTGCGGGTCGACCGCGACGTCCTGCTCGCCCTGGCCGGCTACGCCGGTGTGCTGGCCGCCGCCCTGCCCACGCTGCCGCTGCTGGCCGCCGCCCTGCTGGTGCACGCCCTGGTGGTCCTGCTGCTCCGGGCCGGCGGCGGACTCGCCGTGCTCGTCCTCGCCGGCCTCGACCAGGTGGCCGTGACCGCCCGGCACCTGCGCCAGGGGGTGCTCTGCCCGCACTGCTTCGAACGGGTGCGCCGGCCCGAGTACGAGTGCTCCCGCCCCACCTGCCGGCGGCGCCACAGCGACCTGCGGCCCGGCCGGTACGGCATCCTGCTCCGGCGCTGCCAGTGCGACCAGCGGTTGCCCACCACCCTCCTGACCGGCCGTTACCGGCTGCCCGGGTACTGCACCCACCGGCACTGCGGCCGGCTGCTGAGCACCGAGACCGGGCGGCTCGCCGAACACGCGCTGCCGCTCGTCGGCGGCCGGGCCGCCGGCAAGACCCAGCTGATGGCCGCGATGCTCGCCGTCCTCCAGCGGCCCGACCCCGACGGACGGACGCACGCCCGGTTCGCCGACGAGGAGACGGCGGAGCGCTACCGGCTGCAGCGCGAGGTGCTGGAGATCCGCGGCCACCCGCGGAGCACGCCGCGGGCCCGGCACCGGGCCCACTCCGTCCTCCTGGACCGCGCGCGGCCGCCGCGCCTGCTGCACCTCTTCGACACCGCCGGCGAACACTTCGTCAGCCGCGAGGACGCCGACGCCCTCCGGTACGCGCGGGCGGCCCGCACCTTCCTGTTCGTCCTCGACCCGCTCGCCGTCCCGGACTTCTGGAACCTCCTCGACCCCGGACAGCGCGCCGGACTGGACCGCACGCTCGCCTCCAGCGTCGCGCCGCAGACCGTCTTCGACCAGGCGGCCACGGCGATCACGGCGATGGGGGTCCCGCTGCACCGCTCGCGGCTGGCCGTCGCGATCAGCAAGTCGGACCTGCTGGACGAGGTGCGCCTGCTCGACGAGCTGCCGGACGCCCCGGCGGCCGGCCGGCGCCGGGGCCGGATCCCGCTCCCCCGCAAGGACGGTGACGGGGGCTTCGTCGACAACCGGGAACGCGACCGGGCCGACCACCGGGACGACCACCGGCGCGGCGACCGGGACAGCGACCGCGCCGCGCAGTGGCTCAGGCGGGAACTCGGGCTGGGCAACCTGGTCCAGGCGATGCACAACGAGTTCGGCGAGGTGCGGTTCTTCTTCACCGCCGCCGTCCTCACCGAGGACGGATCGGTCCACCCGAGCATCGCCCCGCTGCTCGACTGGTGCCTCGCCGACGGGCGCCGCGCCCGCGCCCGGGCCCGCGCCGCAGCGGCCGCCGTCCGGCCCCTCGGCGACCCGCCGCCCGGCGGACCCACCGCCGCCGATCCGGACGAACGGCCGACGGAGCGGACCAGCTTGTGAACACCCCTCCTCCGTGCCATCGTTGGGCCCATGCCGAACCCGACCGGCGACGACCCCCCGGACTTCGACCACGACGCGGTGCTCGCCGAGCTGCGCGTCGTCCGGCGAGCGGGCCCGGTCCGGCTCCGCGGACTCCACCTCCCGCTGCTCGCCGCCCTGGCCGAGGCACCCGGGCCGCGCCACCCGCGCACCGTCGAGGACCTGCTGCGCCGCGCGGTCGCCGGACTCGACGCGGGCACCCTGCAGGAGGCCGCCCGGCACAGCCTCGGCCTCGCCCCCGGCACCACCGACTCACCGGCCGCCGACCGCCGCAAGCGCGCCGCCGCCGTCTACGGCGTCAGCGTCGAACGCTTCCGCCGGCACCACGAACTCCTCGTCCTGGCCGCCGTCGTGGACGAGATCGGCCGGCTCGCCGGACAGCCCGCCGAAGCCCCGGCGGCCGACGGGCCCGCCCGGGACGCCGCACCGGCCCACCAGGCGCCCGCCGCCGAGCACCAGGTGCTGCGGGTACCCGTCCAGGGCCGGACCGTCGCGGTGCACCTGCACACCCACTCGGTCGACCTGCTCCGCGACGTGGACGTCGTCGTGTCGCCCAGCAACGTGTACCTGGCGCTCGCCGAGGCCTACAAGAACTCGGTGTCCGCCGTGCTGCGGCGGGCCGGCGCGGTGCGCGGACCCACCGGCGACCTCATCGAGGACCGGATCTCCACCGAACTGCGCCAGTGGCTCGACCAGTACCGCAGCTTCGGCCGCCCGGTGCTCGCCTCCACCGTCGCCCCCACCGGCGCCGGCGCGCTCGAACGGCAGGGCCTGCGCCGGATCTACCACGCAGCCGTCGCCGTGCCCCGCCCCGGCACCAACGACTACGACGTCCTGCCCACCGACGTCACCCGCGCCGTGACCCGCGCGCTCGCCCTGCTCGCCGAGGAGCACGGCACCTTCGACCCTCCGCTGCGCTCGATCTGCTTCCCCCTCCTGGGCGCCGGCCGGGGCGGCCTGCCCGCCGAGGCGAGCATCGCCGCCGTGTGGGCCGCCGTGGAGGCCGAACTCTCCCGCGGCGCACCCTGGGAGATCCACCTCGTGGTCCGCGACCCGGCCCGCGCCCGCGCCGTCGCCCGCCATCTCCTCACCGCGGCCGCCTGACCCCGACCGTCCGGCCCCGACCGCCTCACCCCGGGCGCCTCCCCCCGCCGGCCCGACCCGGTCGTGGACGGAGCGCCCGGCAGTGGCAGGCGGCGCTCCGCGTCTCGCGGGATTCCGTATGCGAGAACGTCATGGAACGGCCTCCAATCGGTTACGAGAAGCTCCTCATTGACGTGTCATGCTCCCGTTAACACCACGTCAACACGCGTAGACCGCGGCCCGGCCCACCCGGACCCCGCGGCCCGGCTCGCGTCGTCCGGGAAAGGACAGCCCCTCATGTCCGTTGCACAGATACGCAGATGGAAGGCGCTGGCGGCCGCCGCCGCCGTCCTCGTCGGCGTCGCCCTCCCCGCAGTCTCCGCCCCCACCGCGAACGCCGCCGCCGGACCGTACGACAGCACGTACTACAAGAACGCGATCGGCAAGACCGGTACGAGCCTCAAGGCCTCGCTGCACACCATCATCGGCACCGGTCAGACCAGGATCTCCTACGACGCGGTCTGGAACGCCCTGAAGGTCCTCGACCAGGACCCGAACAACACCGCCAACGTGCTCCTGCTCTACAGCGGCACCTCGCGCGCGAAGTCCCTCAACGGGGGCAACGTCGGCAACTGGAACCGCGAGCACGTCTGGGCCCAGTCCCACGGCGACTTCGGCACCTCCGCCGGCCCGGGCACCGACCTGCACCACCTGCGCGCCGCCGACGTCCAGGTCAACGGCATCCGCGGCAACAAGGACTTCGACAAGGGCGGCAGCGCCGTCAGCGGCGCGCCCGGCAGCTACACGGACGCCGACTCCTTCGAGCCGCGCGACGCCGACAAGGGCGACGTCGCCCGCATGATCCTCTACATGGCCGTCCGCTACGAGGGCGACGACTCCTGGCCCGACCTGGAGCCCAACGACTCGGTCAACGGCAGCACCCGCTTCCACGGCCGGCTCTCCGTGCTGAAGCAGTGGAACGAGCAGGACCCGCCCAGCGAGTTCGAGAAGCGCCGCAACCAGATCGTCTTCGACAGCTACCAGAAGAACCGGAACCCGTTCATCGACCACCCGGAGTGGGTCGCGGCGATCTGGTAGACCACCCGCCGGACCGTCCGCGCCGGACCCCCGGCGGGCACTGTCAGCCACTCCCGGGGGTCCGTGCCCGCCTTCCGGCCGATCGGGCCCGAACGGGGTGACGACCGGATTCGACGACGGGGCCACGGGGCCGGACGCGGTCGGGCCCGGGGCGGTGGTCGCCCCGGGCCCGACCGGCGGGATCAGACCGCCGAGGTGTACGCGGTGAAGAACCGGCCGGGGACCGGCGAGCCGCCGCCGTTGAAGCAGATGGTGTAGAGGCTCACCGTCCCCGAGGTGCGGTTCCACGGCAGGGCCAGGCCGCACCAGTCCGGGCCGGGCCCGAACGCGGTGACGTGCGCGGTGTCCGAGGGGACGCCCACGTTCGGGAGCGTCACGGTGTAGGGCACCGAGCCGGCGAGCGTGTTGGCCGGGCCGGTGGAGTTGAAGTTGCCCCCCGGGGGCAGGCCGCCGTTGAACCACAGGTAGCCGAACCGGTTCGGCGGGAACGCCGGCCCGTGCACCGCGCGCTTCAGCGAGTAGCTCAGCGTCCACCGCGTGTCGTACGGGGCGTTCGCCGCGTTGAAGCAGGCGACCACGACGGTCTGACCGGACGCCGCGGGCGCCCAGTCGGCCACCTTGCAGCGCGCGCCCTGGGCCGCGTCGACCGCGGTGACCTCGATGTTCCCGTCGTAGGAGGCGGAGCCCAGGCCGGGCAGCCAGGCCTTCCAGATGCCGGACCCGCTGCCGCCCCAGCTCGACGTGTTGACCGCACCGGTGGAGTTGTACTGCGTCAGCACCGAACCGGTGGAGTTGGAGTAGAGGTAGCCGTAGCCGCCGCCGGGCGGGGCGGGCGTCCCGCTGCTGGTGGTGTAGAGCACCGTGAACAGGGTGTTGGCGGGCGCTCCGCCGGGCTTGTGGCAGGAGACCGCGACGTCCTGGCCGCTGCCGGCCGTGCCCCAGCCCTTGATCTGGCACCAGTTGCCGGTGCGGCCGACGGCGGTGGCGTGGGCGATGCCGCCGGGGCCCGCGATCAGCGGGAAGTGCACGACGTAGGAGCCGACGCCGGTCTGGTCGACCTTCACCGGGTTGGTGGCCGGCGTGGGCCAGCTGCCCCACTGCCGGGTGGTGTCCGGGACGTAGCCGGGCGGCGGGGTCGGGTTGTCGAGGAACGCGAAGCCCCAGCGGTCGGGCACCGCGGCGTGGGCCGTGCCGGCCCCCGGGAGGCTGACGCCCACCAGTGCGGCCAGCAGGGCGAGGACGAGCAGGGCGGCGCGGACGGGTCTGACCCGCGGCGCGCGGGTGTCGACGTGCATGGGCGTACCCCCAGGGTGGTGAGGAAGGACGGGCGGCCTGCGCGGTGCTGCCTGCACTGCGGGCCCGCTCCCGGTCGCCGGGTCGGGCTCCGGCCGGCGGGGCGTCCGGCCCACGGGGCCCGGTGGTGCCCGGCGTCGGCCGGCAGTGTCGGGGGTCAGGCCCGACGGCGCTCACATCGTAGGGTCGCGCCATCCGGCGGCACAGACCTCCGGCATGGGCCGACGGGTGCGTTGTCGGCCGATCCCGGGCCCGCCGCGTCCGCCCCTCGCGCGCCGGCCGCCCCCTCCGCCCCACCGGCAACCGCAGTGCGACGGGCCGGAGGACGCCGGCACGGGTGCCCCGGCCCGCACCGGCACCAGCCGCCCCGGCAGGCGTCCCGCGTCCCGCCCGTACCCGGCCGGGACGGCGTCCGGGCGGTGGCCGGAAGCGGGCGGCCCCGGACCGGCCCCGGACCGGCCCGGACGGGACACGGGAGGCCGCCACGCCGGACGCGCGAGGGCCCCGGCCGGTGCGGCCGGGGCCCTCGTACGTCCGGTCAGACCTTCGCGGCCGTGTCGGTGGGCGGCTGGTCGGTGGGCGGCCGGGGGACGGCCGCGTAGGGCCCGCCCGCGTACACCGGCTGCTGCGGCCCGGGCGCGGCGGCCAGGGCTCCGGCGAGGAGCATCCCGAGCCCGGTCAGCTCGAACGGCAGGGAGAGCAGGACGGGGGCGTTGACCGCCCAGATCACCCCGTACTCGTCGTAGAGGCCGGCCATCGCGAAGGTCATCACGACCGCGACGAGGACCGGGCCCAGCGCCAGGACCAGGCAACCGACCATCGCCAGGCGGGCGCCGCGCCCCCGGCGGCGCACGAACGTGGCGGCCACCACGGCTCCGACCAGCGGGAAGAGGACGTTGACGATGCTGACGACCATGCTGATCAGCCGGGCCGTCTCGTAGTCGGTCACAGGGCTCCATCACGTGTCGGAACCTGCGGGCCGGGACGGGCGCCGCAGAGCGCGAAGACAGCGGTCCGGACGGACCGGGTACAGCCGGATTCCCCGGCGGAGCCCCGACCGTCCGCTTCGGAGGACGGCCGGACCCGGGCACCCGGTTCCCCCGGTCGCGGATCCCGGCAGCCCGTGACCCACCGTCACGCCGTCGGCGCCGCCGTCACACCGCCGGGTGGCTCAGCAGCCGGCCGTCCGGCGAGACGGCGAGCAGCCGGCCGGCGAGGGCCGCGAGGGCGGCCGCGGGCGGGAACGGGTGCGCCGGACCGAACGGGGTGCGCGGGTCGGTGGTCGGGGGCCGGGTGGCGAGGCCGGCCGGGGTGAGCGCGTGCAGGCGGCCGTTCAGCACCGTCAGGGCGGTGGCGCCGGCGGCCGGGCCGAGCGGGCGCCAGGGGGCCGCGGGCTCGGACGCGGGGCGGTGGTGGAGGGTGTCGTCGTGCGGTGTGACGGCGAACAGGGTGCCGTCGCAGACCGCCAGCGCCGTGGTCCCGGGCGGCACGTGGCCGGCGGGGGTCCACGGGGCCGGGTCGGGGACGGGGTCGCGGAGGAGGAGCCGGTCGTCCTCGGTGACGGCGAGCAGGGCGAGCGGGACCGGGCCGGAGGCCTCGCGCGGGGCGGTGAGGCAGCGGATCCGGGCGGCGTCGCCGGCCGGCGGGCAGGGCGTCCAGGGGAGGTTCTGGTCGCCGGGCTCGCGGTGGAGCAGGGTGGTGCCGTCGGCGGCGACGCCGAAGAGCAGCCCCTCGCAGGCGGCGAGGGCGCGCAGGCCGGGAGCCGGGCCGACGGTGTGCCAGCGCGGGGCGGGGGCGGCACCGCCGAGGCGGTCGAGGACGTTGCGGGTGATCCGGTCGACCACCGGATCGCCTAGGGCGCGGCCCCAGTTGATGGTGGCGGCGTTGAAGACGGTGCCGGTGCCGAGCCGGTGGACGCCCATGGTGGCCCAGCCGCCCTGCCCGTAGTGCCGCCAGTGCCGCAGGTCGGCGGTGGCGAGGACGGCGAAGGAGCGGGGGGTGCCGTCGCGGCCGGTGGCGCGGGGGACGCCCGCGGACCAGTCGAGTTCGGCGGCGTCGGTCTCGTAGCCGAGGGCGCCGAGGGCGAAGGTGTCCCCGTCGGCGAGGCCGGTGCCCTCGAAGACCCAGTGGTCGGCGAAGCGGACGGTGTACGACTCGCGGCCGATCACCGCCATCCCGTCGCCCCAGGCGCCGGCGCCGTGGCGGAAGCTGACGCCGGTCATGGTGTTCTCGGGGCGGTCGACCGGGGAGGCGGACCATTCGACGGTGGCGCGCCGCGGGTCGGTGGCGGTGACCGGGTCGGCGGCGGCGTCGCGGTGGCAGACCAGCGTCCGGCCGTCGTCCTCCAGCCGGATCTGCCACCACGCCGTGTTGGCCGCGAAGAAGGCCAGGTTGCCGCCCCGGCGGGCGAACTCCTCGACGGTGTCCCGCATTTCGGCGGACCAGTACTCGTCGTGCCCGTTGACCACCAGCAGCCGGTAGGCGGCGAGGAGTCCGGCCCCGCCGGTCCGGTCGTGCAGGTCGAGGCCGGAGCAGTACTCGACCGGGTGACCGGCCCGGGGCAGCCAGCGCAGCAGCGGCTCCTCCCACCGCTCGGGCGGCGGGCCGCCGCCGGGCGCGTCGAGCGGGACCCGGGCGGCGCGGTCCGGCTGTTCGGCGTAGTACAGGCCGCGGCCGGGCTGCCCGGCGCGGTGGTAGGCGCGCCAGGTGGCGAACGGGATCGACACCAGGGTGGTGGCGGAGGCTCCCGGCCGGGCGGCGCGCACCACGAACCAGACCTCGTGCTCCGCGTCCCGCTCGGGCGCGGGCAGCTCGGGGCGCTCGTCGTGGAAGCTCGCCCGGTAGAGCGAACTCGGCCAGTCGGCGGGCACGGTGAGGTCGAGGAGCCGCCCGTCGACGGCGGCCTTGAGCCGGACCTCGCCCGTGACCTCGTCGGTGACGACGACCCGCCCGCGCAGCGGCCCGCCGTCGCCGGCGGCGAGGTGGAAGCGGAGCCGGCCGCCCTGGACGCAGGAGGTGGACTCCGCCCAGGCGAGCGGTCTCGGGACGCGGTCCGCGCTCACGGGGCGGCGTCCCGGTACCCGGCGAGCAGGCCGGGCAGGTCGGCGAGCCGGGGCGGGGCACCGGCGGCGGAGGCGACGACGACCTCCTCGATCGCCCGGAGGTGGGCGTGGACGGCGTCCGGCGGCAGGTGGGCGGTGTCGGCGGTCAGGGTGACGGTGAGGGCGGTGTCGTCGCCGGTCAGGTGGAGGCAGTAGCGGCAGGCCACCCGCTCCTGGGTGGCCGGGAAGTCGAGGACGGTGCGCCGGCGGAGCGCGGCGAGTGCCTCGCCGGTCGGCAACGCCCCCGGCCGGAGCGGCCGTTCGACCAGCCGCATGTCGTTGAAGCAGCAGTACGGGTGCACCTCGGTGCCGCGCTCCGCGGCGATCCGGGCGAGCAGGGCGTCCCACTCCACCGGGTCGTAGGCGGCGGCCCGGTAGCCGGCCAGGGCGGCCCGCCAGGCGGCGGGTAGCAGGTCGGTGAAGACGGCCCGGCCGTCGGGGTCCGCGGGCAGGTCCAGCACGACCAGGGCGTCCTGGGAGAGCGTGCTGACCAGGTCGCGGTGGTCACGGCCGGCGCGGTTGCCGGCGATCGGGAGGACGGCGGCGGCCGGGTGGCCCCGGTCGGCGGCGACCAGCGCGGCCGAGGCGGCGAGCAGTACGGTGGATCCGCTGACCAGGTGGGCGGCGGCGAGCGCGTCGACCGCGGGCGGGAGCGCGGCGGAGACCAGCCGGCCGGTCCAGAACCGGGGCGTGCGCGGCTCGGCGACCGGCTCGGGGAACATGGTCGGCGGGATCCGCCGCAGGTCCGCCTCCCAGCGGGCCAGCGCGGCGGCGCCCCGGCGGCGGCCGGCCGGGCCGTGCTGCTCGTGCGCGAGGTCGTACGGGGTCCCGGCGACGGGGCGGCCGGCGGAGCCGCGGCGGACCAGCAGCCGCAGGTCTCGCAGCAGCACCTCGGCGCCGTGCCCGTCGGAGGCCAGGTGGCAGAGGGCGAGCACGGCGTGGGTGATCCGGCCGCCGCTGCGGACGGCGCCGATCCGGACCGGCCACTCCCCCGCGTAGTCGAACCGCCGCCCGACGAGCGCGCCGAGCAGCTCCTCGGCGGCCTGCCCGGCGCGGGCCGGGTCGGGCTCGTCGCGGACCGTCACGCCGATCTCGCCGGCGGCGAGGAGGTGCTGGCCCGGTTCGCCGTCCCGGGACAGGGCCAGCCGGGTGCGGAGCGCCTCGTGCCGGGTGAGCAGCGCGGCCACGGCCGCGGTGAATCCGGCCTCGTCGACGGGTGCGCCCCGGTCGGCGAGCGGGAGCACCCGGCCGAGGTTGAAGTAGTGGTCGTTGGGCGCGGTGCGGCCGATGGCGTGCCAGATGGCCCGCTGGCCCCAGGTGAGCGGGGCCAGGCCGGAGCGGCCGCCGGTGAAGGGGACGGTGAGGACGGCCGCCCCGGCCGCGGGCGCCCCGCCCACGGCCGGGACGGCCCCGGTGGGTCCGCTCATCCGGTGGGCTCCGCGCCGAGTCGGCGGAGGCGCTCGGCCAGGCCGTCGAGGCCTTCGGCGTGGAGCGCCGGGTCGCCGAGGTCGATCAGCACCTCGAACTCCCCCTCCAGGC
This sequence comes from Kitasatospora sp. NPDC042419, assembly GCF_056437345.1. NCBI lineage: Bacteria > Bacillati > Actinomycetota > Actinomycetes > Kitasatosporales > Streptomycetaceae > Kitasatospora > Kitasatospora sp. NPDC042419. The sequence continues at coordinate 62,269 of NZ_JBWKAW010000028.1, read as the reverse complement.
CGTCGGCGAGTCGCAGCAGGGCCAGCGAGGAGACCCCGAGTGCGGCCAACGACGCGTCGGAGGCGAGGAGTTCGGCGGTGCCGAGCTGTCCGTCGGTGGCCTCGGAGACCAGCTCGGCGAGGCGGCGGCGCAGCGCGTCACCGAGGGCGGCGTCACCGAGGGCGGCGTCACCGGGGGCGGCGGCTGCGGGGGCGCCGGCTGCGCCGGCCGTGTCGGCGGGGGCGCTCACCGGGCGGCTCCGCCGGTGACGGCCGCAGCCTGCTCGGCGAGGCGCCGGCGCAGGCTGAGCGGGCGGATGTCGGGCCAGACCCGGTCGACGTGGGCGGCGCACTCCTCCTCGGTGCCGGCGAACCCCTCGGCGCGCCAGCCGGCGGGGAGCGGGGCGCCGGACGGCCAGAGGGCGTGCTGCTCCTCGTCGTTGACGACCACCTGGTACTGGGCTTCGGTGCTCACGGGCTACTCCTTGCGAAGGTCGGCGACGGCGGCGGCGACGCCGTGCACGGTCGGGGTGTCGAAGAAGACGTCCAGGGGGACGGCGACGCCGAGCTCCCGGCGGATCCGGGCGGCGATGGCGGTGATCAGCAGCGAGTGGCCGCCGAGGTCGAAGAAGTCCTCGTCCGGGCCGAGGTCGTCCAGCCGCAGCACCTCGCGCCAGATGGCGAGCACGGTGGCGGTGGTCGGGTCCAGGGTGTCGGGACCGTGGGGGCCGTCGGGGGTGTCGGGGCCGCCGTGCTCGGCGGGCGGGGCCGGCGGTTCCGCCCGGACCGGGGCCGGTTCGGGCAGTGCCGCGCGGTCCAGCTTGCCGTTGGGGGTCAGCGGGAAGGCGTCGAGGACGAGGAAGGCACTCGGCAGGACGGCGGCGGGCAGGGTGGCGGCGAGGTGGGCGCGCAGCTCGTCCGCCCCGGGCTCCGGCCCGGACGGGACGACGTAGACGGCGAGCCGGCGGTCGTCCCCGGGGCCGTGCAGGGCGGCGGCGGCCCGGGCGACGGCGGGGTGCTCGGCCAGCCGGGCCTCGATCTCGCCGAGTTCGATCCGGTGGCCGCGCAGCTTGACCTGGGTGTCGGCGCGGCCCACGTACTCCAGGGTGCCGTCGGGGTGCCGCCGGACCAGGTCGCCGGTGCGGTAGAGCCGGGCGCCGGGCGGCCCGTACGGGTCGGGGAGGAACCGGGCGGCGGTCAGGCCGGGGCGTCCCCGGTAGCCGTGGGCGACGCCCGCGCCGCCGAGGTACAGCTCGCCGGCCAGCCCGTACGGGACGGGGTGCAGGCGCTCGTCCAGGACGTGGGCGCGGGTGTTGTCGAGCGGGTCCCCGATGCCGATCCGGCCGTCCGTCCCGACGGGTTCGGCGAGGGTGGACCAGACGGTGGTCTCGGTGGGGCCGTAGACGTTGACCAGGCGGGCGGTGGCGGCGGCCAGTTCGGCGGCGAGCGGCGCGGGCAGGGCCTCGCCGCCGGTGAGCGCGGTCAGGCCGGGGGCCGCGTCCTCGTCCGGTGCCCCGAGCCCGGCGTCGAGCAGGACCCGCCAGCCGCTGGGGGTGGCCTGGACGTGGCTGATCCGCTCACGGGCGATCAGCGCGAGCAGTGCGGGCCCGTCCCGGTGGGCGCCCTCGGGGGCGAGGACGACGCGGCCGCCGGTGGTGAGCGGGAGCAGCAGTTCGACGGTGGAGATGTCGAAGGAGAGCGAGGTGAGGCCGAGCCAGCGGTCCGCGGGGCGGGCGCCGAGCCGGTCGCGCAGGGAGGCGAGCAGGTTGGCGAGCGCGCCGTGCGGCACCTCGACGCCCTTGGGGGTGCCGGTGGAGCCGGAGGTGTAGAGGACGTAGGCGGGGTGGGCGGACGAGGGGCCCGCGGGCAGCGCGGGCCCCTCGCCCGGTACGGGGGCCGGCTCACCGGGCGCGGCGGTCGCGGCATCGGGGACGAGGACGGGGACGAGGACGGGGACGGGGTCGGCGGGGGTCGGACCGGCGGGGGCCAGGTCGGCGGGTGTGAGGTCGCCCGGCCCGTCCGGCTCGCCGGTGATCCGCAGGGCGAGCCCGGCGTCGGCGCGCAGGAAGGCGAGCCGCTCGGCGGGGTACTCGGGGTCGAGCGGCAGGTAGGCGGCGCCGGCGGCCAGGGTGGCGAGGACGGCCACCAGCTGGTCCCGGCCGCGGGGCAGGGCGATGCCGACCAGCGCGCCCGGACCGGCCCCGTGCCGGGCGAGCGCGGCGGCCGCGTGGGCGACCAGGCCGGCGAGTTCCCGGTAGGTGTACACGGCGCCGTCGGCGACCAGGGCGACGGCCTCGGGGGTGGCCGCCGCGCGGGCGGCGAACAGGGCGGGGACGGTGTCCTCGGCGAGTTCGGGGCGGGGCGCGGGCGCGGCGAGCTGGGCGGCCCGTTCGGCCGGGCCGAGCAGCGGCAGGTCACCGACGGGGGTGGCGGGGTCGGCGAGGGCGCCGTCCAGCAGGGTGACGAGGTGGCCGGCGATCCGTTCGGCGGCGTCCGGCGTGAAGGCCTCCGCCCGGTACTGCAGGCTTCCGGTCACCTCGTCCTCGGAGTCGACGAGCTGGAGGTGGAGGAGGTTGCGGGCGGTGCCGGCGAAGCCGGTCCAGCGGACGGCGGCGGTGAGGGCCTCCCCGGTGAGAGCCTCCCCAGCGGCGGCCGGTCCGGCCGCGGCGGCGCCGAAGTCGGGCTCCGCCGGGCCCGTGGGCCGGCGGCGGTAGCTGACCGAGAGCGGGGTCAGCGCGGTGCGCGGGGTGAGGCCGCGGACGGCCCGGCCGAGCGGCACGGCGCGGTGCGGGTAGAGGCCGCGCAGCCCGGTGCGCACGTCCTGCGCGAGGTCCGCGAACGGCTGCGCGGCCGACGGGCCCGTGAACAGCGGGAGTTCGTTGACGGCGAGGCCGACGGCGACCGGCTCGCCGGGGCGGCGGACGGACAGTTCGACGGCGGTGGCGGGCGCCCGGTTGCCGTAGCGCAGCAGCAGGGCGTGCCAGGCGGCGGTGAGCAGTTCGAAGCGGGTGACGCCGAGCCGGTCGGCGGTGGCCGCCAGCGCGGTGTGCCGGGCGCCGGCCAGCCGGAAGGGGACGGCGGCGCCGGGCGCGGGGGCGGCGCCGCCGTCGGTCGGCCGCCGCAGGCCGGGCAGCACGGGCGGTCCGGGCTCGTGCCAGCGGTCGGCCCAGTAGGCGGTGGCGGCCGCGACCTCCTGCGGCGCCGGCTCGACGGCGGCGGGCACGGCGGGGCCGGCGGGCACGGCGTCCGCGGCGGACCCGGCGTCCGCGAGCTCCCCGCGGTAGGCGGCGGCCAGGTCCGCGACCAGCCGGTCCTTGGACTCGCCGTCGAAGGCCAGGTGGTGGGCGGTGACCAGCAGCACGTGCCGCGACGGTCCGGTCCGGTACAGGCCGAACCGGGCGAGCGGCCCGGCGGCCAGGTCGAAGCGGGCGGCCGTCTCGTCGGCGAGCAGCTTGTCGAGCTCGTCCTCGCCGCAGTCGGCCAGGCGCAGCGCGGGCGCCGGTCCGGCCAGGACGGCGGTGCCGTCGGGGGCGATCCGGCTGCCGAGCGCCGGGTGCCGGCGGACGACCGCGGCGCAGGCCTCGGCCAGGGCCGGGACGTCGAGCGGGCCGTCGAACCCGACGGTGACGGCGAGGTGGTAGGCGGCTCCGGCGTCGAGGGTCTGCTCGGTGAGCCAGATGCCGTGCTGGGCGGGGCTGAGGGGGGTGCTCATCGGGGTGCCTCGGGGGACTCGTGGGTCGTCAGGAGCCGGCGCAGTTCGCGTTTGAGGACCTTTCCGCCCTCGTTGCGGGGCAGTGCGTCGAGGAACAGGACGGTGGCCGGCAGTTCGTGCGTGGCGAGCCGGTCCAGCAGGAAGGTGCGCAGGTCGGCGGCGGTCGGCGCGTCGGGCGCACCGCCGTCGGCAGGAGCGAGGACGACGGCTGCGGCGACCACGCTGCCCAGGACCGGGTGCGGGACGCCGAACGCGGCGGCGTCGGCCACCAGCGGGTGGCTGTGCAGGGCGTTCTCGACCTGGAGCGTGGAGACCTTGTGGGCGCCGGACTTGACGACGTCCTTCTCCCGGTCGAGCAGGTGCAGGAAGCCGTCCTCGTCGATCCGCCCGAGGTCGCCCATCCGGACCCAGCGGCCCTGGAACACGGCCGGGTCGCGCTCGCCGAGGTAGCCGCGCGGGGCGGTCGGCGAGCGGAGCCAGAGCTCGCCCGGCTCGCCGGGCGGGACCGGGCGGCCGTCGGCGTCGGTGATCCGCAGGTCCGCGAGCGAGGCCGGCTGCCCGGGCGACTCCGGGTGCTCCGGGTCGAAGAGCAGGGTGACCTGGGCGGGCGCGGCCTCGGTGGAGGTGTAGTAGTTGGCGATCTGGGCGTGCGGGAAGGCCCGGCTGAGGCCCAGTGCGACCGGCTGCGGGAGGGCGGCGGCGGTGGAGCCGACCAGCTTGACGCCGTCCAGCGCGCTTCCGCCGCCCGGTGCTCCGGTACCGCCCGGCGCGCCGGCGGCGCCCGCCGTGGCCTTGGCGAGGGCGGCCGAGCCGAGCAGTTCGACCGCCATCGCGGGGACGACGAACACGCTGCCGACCTCGTGTTCGGCGATCAGCCGGAGGAACCGCAGCGGGGTGAACTGCGGGGCGGCGATGCAGGTGGCGTGCGCGTTGAGCGCGTTGACCAGCATGGTCTGGCCGGCGTTGGTGCCGACCGGGAAGGCGTGCAGGAAGGCGGCGGAGTGCCGCAGCGGGCGGCGGCGCTCGTCCAGCGTGCAGCCGTACGCGAGGTTGGCGTGGGTGGCGGTGACGCCCTTGGGCGTGCCGGTGGTGCCGGAGGTGTAGAGGATCTGGGCGGGGGCCGCCGGGTCGGCGTCCGGGAGGCCGGGGTCGGCGGGGTGACCGGCGGCGTCCGCCTCGGTGAGCGCCGTCACCCCGGCGGCGGCGAGGTCGACGGCGACGTCGGCGGCGGTCGCCCCCGCGTGCAGCAGGAACCGCGCCCCGGAGTCGGCGAAGGCGTGCGCGGTGACGGCCGGGGCGAGCCGGTCGGAGAGCGGGACGGCGACGCCGCCGGCCCGGAGCACGGCCAGGTGGGCGACGGCGTAGGCCGCCCAGTCCGCGGTGCCGTGGCGCAGGCCGACCCGGTCGCCGGGGCGCAGGCCGGCGGCGCGCAGGGCGCCGGCGAGCGCGCCCGAACGGGCCTGCCAGGAACCGAAGTCGAGCCGGTCGGGGCCGTTGACCACGGCGGTCCGACCGGGGTGCGCGGCGGCCCGGTGGGCGAGCAGTTCGGGAAGGGTGGCGGGGGCGCGGTTCATTCGGCGCCCGCCTTCGCCCGCGGTGCGGTGTCCGCGTGCCCCCGGTGCGCCGCGTCCGTCCCGGCGCGCCGGGTGGCCTCCTCCGCGGCCCGGCGGGCCGCCGCGGCGCGGGCGCGCTCGCGCAGGCCGACCAGGTCGTCCGGTTCGGCGTCGGGCACGTCCCGGTCGAAGCGGGCGAGTGCGGGCAGCCGCAGCCCGACGGCGACCAGCACCAGCATGGCCAGGCCGAACAGCACGTACATCAGGGCGATGCCGCGCCCGGGCCCGGTCCCGATCAGCGGGCCGAAGACCGGGGCGAGCGCGCCGCCGGGCTCCATCAGCGGGCCGAACACGGCCGAGCCGACCGGGGCGATGACTCCGTGGCCGAGCGGCAGGGTGGACCAGGCGACCAGGGTGTTGAGCGCGAAGACCCGGCCGTGGAACCGCTGCGGCACCTTGACCTGGACGATCGTCGAGTAGACGCCGTTGACCAGGGAGAGCGCGAAGGACATCCCGAACGCCCCGGCGGCGATCACCCAGAGGCCGGCGTGCAGGCCGGTGACGGCCCCGGCCAGGGCGAGGAGGGCGGCCAGGCCGAGCATGCCGCGCAGCCGGTGCCGGCGCGGCCCGCCCCAGAAGCCCATGGCGACGCCGCCGAGCAGCGCGCCCGCCCCGCCGGCCACGGCCACCCGGGCGGCGCCGTCGAGGTCGTCGAAGGCGAGCACCATGGGGGTGACGAGCAGGAACAGCGGGGAGAGGAAGACGTTCAGCCCGGCGAACCAGAGCAGCATCGCCCGGAAGCCCCGGTTGCGCCAGGAGTAGCCGAAGCCCTGCTTGATCTCCTCGGTGAGGGACTCGCGCCTGGTCCACGGCAGCGTCCGGGGGAACCGCACGGCGAGCAGGATGCCGATCGCGAGGACGTAGCTGGCCACGTCGATGATCAGGATGCCGCGCAGGCCGATCGCCGCCATCAGCGCCACGGCCACCAGCGGGACGACGAACTGGGCCGTGCCGAAGGCGAGCTGGACGATGCCGTTGGCGTGGCCGAGGTACTGCTTGGGGACGATCTGGGGCACCGCGGAGGCGTAGGCGAGGCGCTGGAAGGTGAGCGCGACGGAGAGCACGCCGAGCAGGACGTAGACCGTCCAGGAGTGCAGTTGCCCGGCGAGCAGCAGGGCGAGCATCGCGGCCTGGGTGGCGCCGGCCGCGGTGTCCCCGGCGAGCATGACCTTCCGCCGGTCGAGGCGGTCGACCAGGGCGCCGGCCAGCGGGCCGACCAGGATGCCGGGGAGCATGGCGACGACGGCGTAGAGCGCGTACCGGGCCATCGAGCCGGTCTCCAGCAGGATCCAGATCGGCAGCGCGAACTCGGTGAGCGCGGAGCCGGTGATGGAGGCCAGCTGTCCGGCGGCGACGGCGAGGAAGCGGCCGAAGCCGGGCTGCGGGCCGTCGGCCTCCGGTCCCGCGGTCGCGCCGTCCTTCGCAGCGTCCGCCGCCGGGGCGGGGGCGGGCGTGGCGGGGGCGGCCGTGGCCGGGGCGGGGACGGCCGGGGCGGGCGGGCCGGTCTCGCCGTGGAACCACCAGGAGTTCTCGGGCGCCCGGGCGGGCAGGGTGCCGGTCTCCCCCGCCAGGACGGCGCGGTGCACGGTGGTGACGGCCTCGGCGACCTCCCCCGCCCGGTACTTGACGAAGAAGTGGCCGCCCTGGTCGAGCACCGCGACGGCGGAGCGCTCGGCGAGCAGCAGCCACTCCCGGTAGCGCTCCTGGTAGAAGTCGGCGGCCGGGTCGTGGTCGCCGACCAGCGAGACGAGCGGCGCGCGCAGCCGGGGCGCGCCGGCGGCGACCTCGGCGATGGCGCGGGTGAAGTACGCCTCGGCGGCCTTGGAGTCGCGGCGCATGTTGCCGACGATGAACCGGACCTGTTCCTGGTCGAGTTCGGAGGTGTCGACGCCCATGCCGGTGAGCCAGTTGAGGTAGACCCGGTCGCCGAGCAGCGGCTCCAGCGAGGCGAGTCCGCTGAGCGCGGTGAGCACCCTGCTGCGCGGCTTCGCGAAGGGGAACTGGGCGCCCGCGTAGACCGCCTCCAGTTCGCGGCCGGAGGCCTCCAGCAGGCGGGCGGTGGCGACGGCCAGCGCGGTGCCGACGCCGCAGTGGCCGTAGACGACCACCGGCCCGTCGACCCGTTCGCGGACCTCGGCGGCCAGCTGCTCGGCCAGCTCGTCGAAGGGCAGGTGCTGTTCGGTGACGCCGATGTCGTGGCCGGGGATGGCCACCGCCCACAGTTCGGTGTCGGCGGGCAGCAGGTCGGCGACCGGCTGGTAGACGACGGCGCTGCCGCCCCCGTACGGGACGCAGACCAGGGTGAGCCGGCGGCGGTCGGCGGGGACGGGCCGGGTGAGCCGGTGCAGCAGCCGGCGCGGGCCGCGGTCCTGCTCGTCGAGGGAGGCGAGCGCGGCGAGGTCGCGGACGGTGCGGCAGGTGAAGAGGTCCATCACGCTGACCGGGCGGGCGCCGGCCTCGGCGAGCCGCCGGCGGGCCTTGGCGACCACCTGGGTGGCGAGCAGGGAGTGGCCACCGAGGTCGAAGAAGTCCTCGTCGGTGCCGACCTCGGGCAGGCCGAGCACCTCGGCCCAGATTTCGGCGAGCACCCGCTCGGCGGGGGTCTCGGGCGCGGTGGTCCCGGCGTCGCGGCGCAGCTGCGGGGCGGGCAGGGCCCGGCGGTCGAGCTTGCCGTTGGGGGTGAGCGGCAGGGCGGGCAGGACGGCGAAGGCGGTGGGCACCTGGTGGTCGGGCAGGGTGCGCTTGAGTGCGGCGCGCAGCGCGGCGGGGTCGGGTTCGTCGGCGCCGGGCGCGGGGACGAGGTAGCCGACCAGGCGCTTGTCGCCGGGCCGGTCCTCGCGGACGACCACGGCGGCGTCGGCGATGCCGGGCTGGGCGCGCAGGGCGGCCTCGGTCTCGCCGGGTTCGATCCGCAGGCCGCGGATCTTGACCTGCTGGTCGATCCGGCCGAGGTGTTCGAGGGCGCCGTCGGGGCGGCGGCGGGCGAGGTCGCCGGTGCGGTAGAGGCGGGCGCCGGGCGGGCCGTAGGGGTCGGGGACGAACCGGGCGGCGGTGAGGCCGGGTCGGCGGTGGTAGCCGAGGGCGACGGCGGTGCCGCCGATGTGGAGTTCGCCGGGGGCGCCGGGCGGCACGGGCCGGAGCGCCTCGTCCAGTACGTAGAGGCGGGTGTTGTCGATCGGCAGGCCGATCGGGACGGTCTCCGGCGGGCCCTCGCACTCCCAGGCGGAGACGTCGACGGCGGCCTCGGTGGGCCCGTACAGGTTGGCGAGCGCGCAGCCGGGCAGGCGGGTGGTGAACTCCCGTGCGGTGTCGGGCGGGAGGGCCTCGCCGCTGCACACGACGCGGCGCAGGGCGGTGCACTGCTCGACGCCGTCCTCGGCGAGGAAGACGGTGAGCATGGCGGGGACGAAGTGGGCGACGGTGACGCCCGCCCGCACGATCAGGTCGCGCAGGTAGCCGCTGTCCTTCTGGCCGCCGGGCCTGGCGAGGACGATCCGGGCGCCGGTGGTGAGCGGCCAGAAGAACTCCCAGACGGAGACGTCGAATCCGGCCGGGGTCTTCTGCAGGACGGCGTCCCCGGGGCCGATCCGGTAGGCGTCCTGCATCCACCGGAGGCGGTTGGCGATGGCCCGGTGGGTGTTGGGGACGCCCTTGGGGCGGCCGGTGGAGCCGGAGGTGTAGATCAGGTAGGCGGTGTCGTCGGGGGCGGGCCCGTCCGGGCCGGCGGGGCCGGCGGCTCTGCTTCTGGCCTTGGGCCATTCGCCGGGGTCGTCGAGCAGCAGGACGCGGGCGGTGCAGCCGTCGGGGACGGGGAGGCGGCGCTGGGTGAGCAGGACGGGTGCGGCGCTGTCGGCGAGCAGGAAGGCGAGCCGCTCGGCGGGGTACTCGGGTTCGAGCGGGGTGTAGCCGGCGCCGGTGCGGAGCACGCCGAGCAGGCCGGCGACGAGTTCGGGCGAGCGTTCGGCGCTGACCGCGACCAGGCTGCCCGGCCCGACGCCCTCGGCGGCGAGGCGGGCGGCGATCCGGTCGGCGGCGGCGTCGAGCTGACGGTAGGTCAGGGCGGGCTTGCCCTCGAAGGCGACGGCGACGGCGTCCGGGGTGCGGGCGATCTGCTCGGCGACCAGGGCGGTCAGCGTGGTGTCCGGCCGGTCGACGGCGGTGTCGTTGAACTCGTCGATCTCGAAGGAGCGTTCGGCGGCGGGGAGGTCGTCGAGGGCGGACAGCGGGGTGTCGGGGTCGGCGGCGACGGCGGTGAGCAGCCGGCCGAGGTGTCCGGCGAGGCGGGCGATGTCGGCCTCGGCGAACAGGTCGGTGTTGTAGTTGAACGAGCCGAGCAGGCCCTGCGGCCACTCCTGCAGGAACAGTTCCAGGTCGAACCGGGTGCCGCTGGCCCGCACCCCGAACGGCTCGACCTCGACCGGCAGTTCGCCGGTCCCGTCGCGCTGGGTGGCGTAGTTCTGGACGGCGAGGACGGCCTGGAAGACCGGCGGCCGGGTGACGTCCCGGGGCACCTTGAGCTCGGTGACCAGCTGGGCGAAGGGCAGCTCCTGGTGGGCGTAGGCCTCCAGGCAGGTCTCGCGGGTGCGGCGGAGCAGTTCGGCGAAGGCCGGGTCGCCGTCCAGCCGGGCGGGCAGCGCCAGGACGTTGACGAACATGCCGACGAGCGGTTCGAGTTCGGGCTCGGGGCGGCCGGCGACGGGCGAGCCGACGGCGAAGTCGCGCTGGCCGCTGTAGCGGGCGAGCAGGGCCTGGAAGGCGGCGAGCAGCACCATGTGGACGGTGGCGTCGTGCTGCTTGCCGAGGGCGGTGAGCCGGTCGAGCAGGTCGCGGTCGACGGCGAAGCCGTAGCCGGCGCCTTCGAAGGTCTGGCGGGGCGGCCGGGGGCGGGAGAAGGCGAGCTCCAGCGGTTCGACCCCGGCCAGTTCGCGGGCCCAGTGCGCGACCTCGGCGGCGAGCCGCCCGCCGCTCAGCCGCTCGCGCTGCCAGATCGCGAAGTCGCCGTACTGGACGGCGAGTTCCGGCAGCGGGTCGGGGCGTCCGGCCGCGTGGGCGGCGTAGCTGCGGAGGATCTCGCCGAGCAGCACCTCGCTGGACCAGCCGTCGCTGACGCTGTGGTGGACGACCAGCAGCAGGACGTGGTCCTCGGCGGCGAGCCGGATCAGCAGGGCGCGCAGCAGCGGGCCGCGTTCGAGGTCGAAGGGGACGGCGGAGGCCTCGTCGACGAGCCGTTCGGCGTGCGCCTCGCCGTCGGCGTCGACCACGGTGAGGTCGGCCGGGCCGGGCGGCTCCACGGCCAGTACCGGGCGGCCGTCGTCGGTGGCCGGGTAGCGGGAGCGGAGCGTCTCGTGCCGGGCGACGGAGCCGTCCAGGGCCCGGCGCAGCGCGTCGGCGTCCAGCGGCCCCCGCAGCCGCCGGACCACCGGGATGTTGTAGGCGGCGGTGCCCGGCGCGAACTGCTCCATGAACCAGAGCCGTTCCTGGGCGAAGGAGAGCGGCACGGGCGCGTCGGCGGCGCGGCGGGCGATCGCCTGGCGCGGGGCGGTGCGGGCCCTCAGCCGGCGGCTGAGCAGCTCCCGCTTGGCGGCGGTGAGGCCGGCCGCCGGGGGCGCGGCGGCAGCGGGGACGGCCGCGGCTGGTGCGGCGGTGGCAGTGGCGGGTGCGGCGGTGGCGGGTACGGCGGTGAGGCCGGCCGCCGGGGGCGCGTCCGCTCCGGTGGCGGGGCTGGTGGTGTCGGTGCTCATGAGGGCGTTGCGGTCCCTTCCAGGGCGTCCTGCGCGGCGAGCAGCTCTTCGGCGGCGTCGTCGGACAGCGCGTCGAGCTCGGCGACCAGGGCGGCTTCGACGGCGTCGGCGAAGGCGGCCACCGTGCGGTGGGTGAAGAGGGTGCGCAGCGGGACGGCCAGGTCGGCCGTGCCGCGGATCCGGGCGATGACCCGGGTGGCGAGCAGGGAGTGGCCGCCGAGGTCGAAGAAGTCGTCGTGGACGCCGACCCGGTCGAGGCCGAGCACCTCCTGCCAGACCTCGGCGACCAGTTCCTCCGCCTCGGTGCGCGGGGCGAGGTAGGCGGCGCGCAGCTCGGGGCGGGTGTCGGGGGCGGGCAGCGCCCGGCGGTCGAGCTTGCCGTTGGGCGTGAGCGGCAGCGCGTCGAGGGCGACCAGCGCGTTGGGCACCAGGTGGGCGGGCAGCGCGGCCGCCAGGTCGGCGCGCAGTGCGGCCGGGTCGGGCGCCCCGGCGCCGGGCGCGGCGACGACGTAGCCGACCAGGCTGTCGCCGCGGGCGACCACCGCGGCCTGGCCGACGCCGGGCCGGGCGAGCAGGGCCGACTCGACCTCGCCGGGTTCGATCCGGTAGCCGCGGACCTTCACCTGGGCGTCGATCCGGCCGAGGAACTCCAGGGCGCCGTCGGCCCGTCGGCGGACCAGGTCGCCGGTGCGGTAGCGGCGGGCGCCGGGCGGGCCGTCCGGGTCGGGGACGAAGGCGCGGGCGGTGGCGCCGGGCCGGCCGAGGTAGCCGTCGGTGACGCCGGCCCCGCCGACGACCAGCTCGCCCGGGGTGCCGGGCGGCACGGGGGTGCCGTGGCGGTCGAGCACGGCGACGGTGGTGGCGCCGATCGGCCGGCCGATCGGCGGGCGGTGCGCCGCGTCGGCGGCGGTGAGGTCGGCGGTGGTGGCGATGACGGTGGTCTCGGTGGGCCCGTAGGAGTTGACCAGCCGCACGGTGTCGCCGAAGCGGGCGCGCCAGGCGGCGACGGCCTCGGGGGCGACCTGGTCGGCGCCGAGGATCAGCAGGCGCAGTCCGGGCGGCCAGGGGGTGGCGTCGAGGTCGGCGGTCAGCTGGTGCCAGTACGGCGTGGGCAGGTCGAGGACGGTGAGGCCGGCGGCGGACGGTTCGGCGAGCTGGTCGGGCAGGGCCGCGCCGGGGTCGGCGACCACCAGGGCGGCGCCCGCGGCGAGGGCCGGGAACACCTCCTCGGCGCAGGTGTCGAAGGAGAGCGAGGCGTACTGGAGCACCCGGTCGGCGGCGGTGATGCCGTAGCCGTCGCGCATCCAGGCGACCCGGGCGGCCAGCGCGCGGTGCGGGACGAGGACGCCCTTCGGGGTGCCGGTGGAGCCGGAGGTGTAGACGAGGTAGGCGGGGTCGTCCGGGCCGGCGGCGGCCCCGGCCGGAAGCCGTGCGGGCGCGGTGTCCGGCGCCCCGGCACCACCCGGCGCGGGCGGCACCGGGAGCACCGGGAGCACCGGGACGGTGCTGCCCAGGCCGTCGACGGGCGCGCCGTCGGCGGTGACCAGCACGGCCGCGCCGCTGTCGGCGAGCATGAAGGCGAGCCGGGCGGCCGGGTACTCCGGGTCGAGCGGCAGGTAGCCGGCGCCCGCCCGCCAGGCGGCCAGCATGGCGACCACCGCGCGCGGCCCGCGCGGCAGGCAGAACGCCACCAGGTCGCCGCGCCGCACCCCGCGGGCCGCCAGCCGGGCCGCCAATTCCGCTGATGCGACGACGAGGTGCGACCGGTCGAGGGTCTCGTCGCGCCCGATCAGCGCGGCCGCCGCCGGCTCGGCCGCGGCGGCGAGGTCGATCGCGTCGAGCACCGTGGCCGGGTGGCCGGGCAGCGGCGGTCCGGCGGACTCCCCCACCGACGCGGCGAGTTCCTCCGCTTCCAGGAGCGGCAGCAGGTGGACCGGGGTGTCCGGACCGGCGAGCGCCGCACGCAGCAGGGTGTCGAAGCGCCGGCCGAGCCGGACCACCCACTCCTCGTCCAGCAGATCGGTCCGGTAGCCGAACACGGCCTGCAGGTCGGCACCGTCCGGCCGGACGTCCAGGGCGAGTTCGAACTTGGCGGCGGTGTGGCCGCCGTCGGTCTCGGCGCAGACCAGGTCGGCGAACGGGTGCTCGTCGAGCGCGCCGCCGCGCTGGGTGTGCACGGTGAGCAGGGTCTGGAACAGCGGGGTGCGGCCCGGGTCGCGGTCCGGCCGCAGCTCCTCGGCGAGCTGCTCGAACGGCACCCGGCCGTGGCCGAGCGCGCCCAGCCAGTCGGTGCGCACCCGGCGCAGCAGCGCGTCGAAGGTCGGCGCGCCGTCGAGGTCGGCGCGCAGCACCAGGGCGGAGGAGAAGTAGCCGACCGTCGACTCGCTCTCGACGGTGGTGCGGGCGGCGGTGGGCACGCCGACGCAGAAGTCGTCCTGGCCGGTGCAGCGGTGCAGCAGGGCCTGGTAGGCGGCGGCCAGCACCATGAACGGGGTCAGCCGGCGGGCGCGGGCGAAGGCCTCCAGCTCGGGGCCGACGCCGCGCAGGATCCGGGTGTGGAAGGCGCCCGTGCTGCCCGGCCCGGCGGGCCGGGGGCGGTCCAGCGGCAGCTCCAGCGCGGGCGCGCCGGCCAGCCGCCCGCGCCAGTACTCCACCGCCTCGGCGGCCTCCGGTCCGGCCAGCCAGGCGCGTTCGGCTGCGGCGTGGGCGGTGTAGGAGGGCGGGGCGGGCAGGTCGAGCGGCCGGCCGGCGCGGTGCGCGGCGTAGCGGTCGGCGAGTTCGGTGCGGAGCAGGCCGAGCGACCAGCCGTCGGCGGCGATGTGGTGCAGGACGAGGCAGAGCACGTGCTCGCGCTCGCCGGTGCGCAGCAGGGCGGCGCGCAGCAGCGGGCCGGCGGCCAGGTCGAAGCCGCGGTTGGTGCGTTCGGCGAGCGCGGCCGCGAGGTCCGCCCCGGGGTGGGGCGCGCCGCGCAGGTCGACCCGGTCGAGCGGGACGGGCGCGGGCGGGTCGACCACGGCGGCCGGGCGGCCGTCCTCGGCCGGGAACCGGGTGCGCAGCGCCTCGTGCCGGGCCACCACGCCGTCGAGGGCGGCGCGCAGCGAGTCGGGTGCGAGGTCGCCGGTGAGGCGCAGCACGAGCGGGATGTTGTACGCGGGGTCGCCGGGGTCCATCTGGTCGAGGAACCAGAGGCGTTCCTGCCCGACGGTGAGGGCGGTGGGTTCCTGCCCGGTGGTGGGCTCCGGGCCGGTGGTGGGCTCCGGGCCGGTGGTGGTGGGCGTGCCTGGCGCGGACGGCTGGGCAGGCCGGTGCTCGGACTCCTGGACGGTCGTGGACATGACACTCCTCGGTACCCGCCCCACGGAGGGGACGGCGGGTCTGGGACATGGCTCGGCCGCGTGCCCTGCATGGGTGGGAGGGAGCTGCGCGCTCGGCGGGAGGCGGCGGGCCCCCGTTTGGCCGCCGCGGTCCGGATCATGCTAGGGAGCGCCCGAGGGAGCGTCAATGGTCTGGACCAGCTGAACCGGTGGGACTGCTGTGACTGGTGGGACAGCCAGGGCGAACGCATCCGATCCGGGCACGAAGGGCGGAAAGCCACCCGAAACGCCGAGCGGCCCGGCCCCCTCCGCGACCTCCGAGACGGGGATCGGGCCGTCGGCGGAGCTCCGACCGGGCCGCCGGGACCGGGTCGGCTCTGCCGGGGATCGGGGCGGACCTGCCGGGCAGCCGGCGCGGCGCTCGGCGAAGTCCACCGCCGCGCGCTGCTCGGCGAGTTCCTCCCGCCGCTGCCGCTCGGCCGCCTCCCGCTCCTCCCGGCGGGCCGCGTCGCCCCGGCGCTGCGTCAGGAGCGCCGAGGCGAGGGTGCCGGCCACCCCCACCACGGCGACCAGCAGGGCGGTGAGGCTCGATGCGTCCACGGTGCTCGGGTGTCCCTCGGTCGGGTGCCGGACGGCAGGGTCGGCGGGCGGGCGGCCGCCCCGCAGGCACGGCGGGCGGCGGGTGGTGCGGACGGGCGGGCGGTACGGGCGGACGGCGGGCGGACGGTGGACGGGCGGACAGCGGGCAGACCTGCGACTCGCGGGCGAGGCGCCGTACGTCCGCGTCCGTCACCTGCCCTGGTAGACCAGCGCCGCCCACACGTCGAGGGCGTCCACGTCGCGGCCGGCCAGCGCGGCGAGCTCCGGCGGGGCCCCGGGCGGCAGCCGGCGGTCCGGGTCGAGCGCCCACAGCTGGGTGCGGCGCAGCGCCTCGGCGGGCGGGTCCCCTTCGGCGAGGCGGCCGTGGAACACGTACATGAGCACGCACACCATCTGGTCGACCACCTCCCAGCGGGAGCCGACCACCCCGGTGGCCCCGGCCGCGACGAACGCCGTCGAGAGGGTGAGCGCCTCGTCGAGGTCGCCGCCGGTGTGGTCGCTGACGCAGGCGTCCAGCACCACCAGTCCGCCCGGCGAGCCCGGTGGGCGGCCCTGGGCCTGCCGCAGGATGTCGGCGACGGGCAGCCGGCCGCTCCGCGCCGGGTCGTGCCCGTAGGGGCCCGCAGGGGCGAAGCCCCCGGGCCCGAAACCCGCGGGACCCGAACGGTCCGCGCCGTCCGCGCCGTCCGCGCCGTACGGGCTGTCCGCGCCGTACGGATACCCCGGAAACCCCGGACGCCCCGGATACCCCGGACCCCCCTGACTCCCCGGGCCTCCCGGCCGGTCCGGTTCGGGCGCCAGCGCGAGGTAGGCGTCCAGCGGGGAGCTGCCCGACGGCAGTGCGTGGCAGGCGAGGTGCAGGACGGACGCCCCGGCCCGTCCGGGCGCGGGCAGCGCGGACAGCACCTCACGCGGTGTCCCGGCCCCCTCGGCGTCCTCGACGTAGCCGAGCAGGGTGCCGTGCGCGTAGTAGTCGGCGTGCAGGTACTCGGCCTCGACCTCGGCGAACATCAGCTCGCGGGTCGGGTCGCCGACGATCACCGGCCGTTCGCCGAGCGGCAGCCGGGGCCGCCCCACCACCTCGCAGAACTGGCGCGCCGACGCCGCGTACGACAGCACCGCCCGCTCCAGGGCCCGGACCGGGCGGCCGCCGCCGCGCAGACCGCTGCTCAGCAGTGCGGCGTGCCAGGGCACCCCGCTCAACTCGCCGAACGGCACCAGCACCAGCCGGGGCAGCCTCCCGTCACCGGCGCCTCCCCCCGCCGCCCGCAGCGCCGGGTGGCGGAGCACCGGCCGGAGCACGGTGGTGCCCGCCCAGTCGCAGAGTTCGGACAGGGTGGACTGCCAGCGGCGCCGGGCGGCGACCCGCTCCGGGTGGCCGGGCGGGTGGACCTCCAGGGTGGCCTGCCGCTCCTGGTGCGCCCGCCGGTAGGCGGTCAGCGGGCCGCCCTGGCCGAGCCTGTAGGAGCTGACCAGGCTGAGCGGCACCAGGTCGACGTCCCCGGAGCCCGCCGCGGTGACCAGCAGCGCCTGGCCGCTGCTTCCCTCGCCGGGCGGCAGCAGGTAGACCAGGGCGTCGGCCCCGGCGGTGCGCAGGCTCCGGGCGATCTCCTCGACCGTCGGCGGCGCCATGAGCAGGGTGCCGGCCGGGGAGCCGGCGAGCGCGGCGAGCGCGCGGCGGCGCAGGTCGTCCGGCATCGGGACGGCGGCGCCGCCGGGCAGCGAGTCGAGGAGCGTGCCGGGCACGCCGAGCAGGGCGTCGAACGGGCTGCCGGAGGAGCCGCCGTCGGGGTCGCCGCCCGCCAGCCAGGCGGCGGCGAGGTCCTCGTGACCGGCGGCCCGCAGCAGGTCGGGGACGTCGGTGGTGGCGGTCGAGGCGTGCAGCACCAGACCCCGGCCGAGCTCCAGCACCTCCACGGCTGCCCGCAGGTGGGACTTCCCGGCGTCCGCACCGGCCGGATCCCCCGGGTCTTCCCACTCCCCCGCCGCCGCCCCGTGGTCGGCCAGGCACCAGTGGGCGACCGTCAGGGCCACTCTGGCGGCGCCCTTGGCCACCATGAGCGCCGGCCCGGCGGCGGCCTGGAGCAGCGCGGCCGCGGCGGTCTCGCGCAGCCCTTCGAGGCCGAACTCGCGGCCCAGCCGCTGGTCCTCCGGGCCGAGCCGCTGCCGGTGGATGCGGGCGATCAGGCCGGTCGCCTCGGCGAGCAGCTGGGTGGGCGTCCCGCGCCGCAGCTGCTCGCGGGCGGCCCCGGCGGCGGCCAGCGCGGCGTCGGCGTCGGCCGGGCGCCGGGCGTGGAGGTACCGCGCCGTCAGCAGCAGTGCCCGGAGCAGTCGTCCGCGCGCCCCTTCCAGGCTCTCCGGGGCGGCGACGGCGTCCAGGTGATCGAGGTACGTCAGGGCGCCGTCGGCGCGGTGCTCGGAGAAGACCGGGTCGACGGCGAGCATCCCGAGCGCCGACGCCGCCCGCATGGTCAGCACCGCCTTGTGCAGGTGCCCGTCCGGCGTGCCCTCCGCGGCCTCCACCATCAGCCAGGCCGCCTCGACGCTCCGCTCCCGGGCCGTGTGGAACGTGGCCACGAAGGTGGCCGCGCCGAGGTCGCCGCGCGCGAGCTGGTACAGCGGGTCGTCCTCCGGGACCGCCGCGACCAGCGGTTCCAGCTCGGCCACGATCCGGCCCATCGCCGCGACGTCCCCGACGGTCAGCGCGCCGTGGAACTCCAGCATCAGCCTGGTGCGTTGGAGGGCCGGCAGGTTGCGCGCCACCAGCCGCTCCACCCCGGCGTGCGCGGAGCGGGTCACGAAGGCCAGCACCTCGGCGTGGTAGCGGCGGGAGGCCTCCAGGTCCTGGTAGTCCCCGCCGAGCAGGAAGCGCTGGTAGAGGCTGACCGAGAGGTTCTCCAGGTAGACGGCCCGGTTGGCGTCGTCCGGCGCGGCCCGGCGGAACGCGGCGCGCTCGTGCCGGATCGCGGCGTCCAGGTCGGCCATCTCGTTGGTGAGGGCGAAGCGCCGGCTCATCGCCGCCCCCAGCGAACCGTGCAGGTGCTCCTCCGACCACTCGCTGCCGGACGGCTTCGCCCGCGACTCGTCCAGCAGGCCGATCACCCGGTCCACCGCGGCCCGGTCGGTGGAGAACTCGCCCTGGACGATGGAGGCGTGGGCCAGCTGCTGGAGGATGTCGCTGCGCAGGATGCCGTGGTCCTCCTCCTGCATGGAGTCCGCGGCCACGGTGAGGTGGTGGACGGCTTCCTCGGTCCGGTACGCCTCCGCGTCGTGCTCGCGCAGCGCGCTGACCACGGTGCCGAGCACGGCGTGCGAGGCCGGCCGCACCGGGTCGTCCCCGGTCATGCCCGCCAGGCCCTCGCGCAGCACCTCCACCGACTCCCGCGCCTCCGCGGTGACCTTGTGGCGCTCCAGCCGGGCGAGACCGGCGAGGGTGCCGCCGAGCAGCCAGCGCACGGTGCCGCCCACCGGGTGGTCCGGCGGGAGGAGGCGGCGCAGGTCGCGCAGCCGGGCGAGCCGGTGGACGGCGTCCTCCGGCCGGATCGTGCCGTCGCAGCGCTCCCAGTAGCGGTCGATCAGGCTGAGCGAGGCGCGCAGCCGGCAGGGGTCGTCCGGCTCGGTGGTCGCGGCGATCAGCTCCAGGTGCATGACGGCGCGGTCGGCGCGCTGCTCCTGTTCGGGCGAGGCGGCGCGGCGCTCGTCGCCGACCAGCAGGGTGGCGAGGCGTTCGCGGACGGCCAGTTCGAGGGGCTCCGCCAGTTCGGCGGGGCCGGGCTCGGCCTCCGGGGCCGGGCGGAAGGGCGTGCCGTCGGGGTCCGTCCACGGCGGCGGGCGCAGCCGGTCGAGGACGCCTTCCAGGACGGCGGACGCGGCGGTGAGGTCGGCGGGGTCGAGGTCGCGGTCGTGCCGGTCGGCGAGGGCGCAGCCGAGGACGGCCAGGACGCCCGGGTCCTGGTCGTCGTAGTCGTCCCCGTCCTCCCCGGCCTCCCCAGCCGAACTGGCCTCCCCGTCCTCCCCGGCGGACGTGTCCTCCCCCGCGAGCCCCTGCCAGGGGCCGGGCGGGACCGGTACGGGGCAGGCGAGCCGCAGCGCCTCGACCGCCCGGTCGAGGTCGTCCGGGCGGGCGGAATCGTCCGGCGGCGCGTCCGCCGGTTCGCCGGCCAGCGTGTCCTCGTGGCGTGCGTGCAGCAACAGCCCCAGCCGGGCGGCGGCTTCCGCCCGCTCGCCGTCCGCCGGGTCGAGCAGCGCCATGGCGAGGGTCAACAGGTCGACTGCGGTGGCCCGTTCGGCCAGGACGGCGCGCCGGATCACCTCGTCCTCCGCGAACTCCGGCTGCGCCACGGCCCGCCAGTACCGGAGCGAGAGGACGAGCCCGAGCAGGTACCGCACCTCCGCCGACGCCTCCGGTGGTGCCGCGGGTCCGGCCTCCTCCAGCAGCCCGCGCGCGGAGGTGAAGGTGGTCAGCGCGCTGGAGAGGAGGAGGGTCTCACGCCGCGGATCGGCCGCGGCGTCGTACGAATCCAGCAGCCCCCGCCCCCGTGCGACCAACGCAGCAGCCTCGTCGAGCACCGTCACCGGACCACACCCTCCCCGTCGCCCACCCCTCCACGGCAGACAACCGCACCACCCGTTCCAGGTCAACAGCCTGACGGTTCGACACAAGGGACGGAGCCCGGCCGGCGGGGCACCCGGGCGCCGCCGAACTCGCCCGCTGCACAGGAAGCTGCGCGGGAAGTCGGACCCGCCGACTTCCCGCGCAGCCGCAATCGCCCCACCTCCTGGGCGAGTCCGGCGGGCCGGCCCGGCACCGGGCCCCGGTAGTCTGGCCGGATGACTCCAGGACTTCCTCCGGGCGGCTTCGCGATCACCGAGGCCGAGGCCGAGGCCAGATGGGCGGGCTCCTGGACGCCCGCCGAGGTGGCAGCCCGGCTGGCCGGCGTCGCGGCCCCCTGGTGCGTGGCCGGGGGCTGGGCCGTCGACCTGTTCCGGGGCGGGCGGACCCGCGAGCACGGCGACCTCGAAATCGCCGTCCCGGCCGACCGGTTCCCCGAGATCCGGGCCCGCTTCCCCGAGTTCGCCTTCGACGTCGTGGCCTCCGGCCACGTCTGGGAGCTCACGCCGGAGGTCGCGGACGTGTCCCACCAGACCTGGCTGCGCGATCCGTCGACGGGGAACTACCTGGTGGACGTGTTCCGCGAGCCGCACGACGGCCCGACCTGGATCTGCCGGCGCGACCCGTCGATCCGCCTGCCCTACACCGCCGTCATCCGCCGGACCCCGGACGGGATCCCCTACCTCGCGCCGGAGCTGGCCCTGCTGTTCAAGGCCAAGGCGGCCCGCCCCAAGGACCGGTGGGACTTCACCGGCGCGCTTCCCCTGATGGACGCAGCCTCCCGGCAGACCCTGGCCACGCTCCTCGCCCGGGTGCATCCGGGGCACAGCTGGCTGGCGGACCTCCGTCCGGACGCCGGGTGGGACGCCGGGCCGGACACGCCGCCGCACGACGGCCGCCCGTCCTGAGCGGAACCGCCAACCCGCCGTCGGCGGGGCCGGTTTCGTGCGCCGCCGTACGGGTCAGCGGATGGCGGGGCCGGAGCCGGAGAGCCAGTCGGCGAGGCGCTTGCGGATGCCGGGGAGCATGGGGAGGCCCTCGGTCTCCGCGGGGGTGAACCAGGCGACCTCGTGGGACTCGGAGGAGGTGCGGAGCGTCCCCCCGAGGGGGCGGGCCAGGAAGCAGATCGAGAACTCCTGGCGGACCTCGCCGTCGTCGTAGGCCATCACGTGGCCCGGGTCGGTGTAGGTGCCGACGATTCCCGTGACGGCGACGCGGATGCCGGTCTCCTCCAGGGTCTCCCGGACGGCGCAGTCGGCGATGGACTCGCCGAGTTCCATGGTGCCGCCGGGCAGGGCCCACATGCCGTTGTCGGTCCGGCGCTGGAGGAGCACGCGCCCGGTGGCCTCGTCGACCACGACGGCCGAGGCCGCGGGGACGAGGCTGTCGGGCTTCGGGGCGGAGGGGTCGTCCTGGTAGTCACGCCTGGCCATGCGGCGATCCTCCCAGACCTCGCGGGCGTCGGGGAGAGTTCCCCGTCTCCCGTCCGATCGACCGTCCCCGCGCCCGTCCCTGTCGCATCCTGAACACCGTCCTGGGCGTCGGCGCACCCGCCGGCCGGGTCGGCCGGGGCGGCGTCGTACCGCTGAAGGTGCCCCTGCGTGGCCGGGGTCCCGGCGGCCACCGTACTTCTCGGCCTGACCCCACGCGGTCCCGCGGTCCCCGCGGGTTCCGCCGCGCGCCTGCCGCGCCGTCCGGACGTCCGGACATCCGGACGGCGCGGCAGCGTCGTCTCCGGACATCCGGACATCCGGACATCCGGGCCCCCGGACCACCCGGACCGCCCGGGGCCGACGCGGCGGGGTCGGTCAGTCGGCGTCCTCGGGACGTGCGGCGAGGACCCGGGTGAGCAGGTCCGTGAGGGTGGCCCGCTGCTCGGCGTCGAGGGGGGCGAACCACTGCTGCTCGCGGCGGCTCTGCTCGGCGAAGGCCTCCAGCACGGCGGCCTCGCCCTTCGCGGTCAGGGCGACGGCGATCGCGCGCCGGTCGTCGGGGAGCGGCCGGCGTTCGACCAGGCCGTCCCGTTCGAGGGTGTTGACGGCGTTGGTGACCGCCGAGCGGGACATCGCCGAGATCTCGGCGAGCCGGGCGGGCTGGGTGGGACCGAGCAGCCAGAGCTTGAACATCAGCCGGAAGCCGGGGAGCGTCCAGCCCCGCGGGCGGTGGATGTGGCTCTCCAGGTCGGCGACGACCAGGTAGGACAGGTGCAGCAGGTGGTAGGCGAGCCCGAAGGCCTCCGGGTCGGCCGGCGGCGGCATCCCGGCGAGCCGGTCGCGGGCGTAGGCGGCGTATCTGAGATCTGGTCGGTCCACGGAATCCACGGAACAGAGTCTTGCGCATGGCGGCCCGGTGCGGGATTGTTACGGCCACAACAGTTATGGCCATAACAATCATGGAGGGAAGGTTCCGTGCGGATCACCATCGCAGGAGCCGGAATCGGCGGGCTCACCACGGCACTCAGCCTGCACGCGGCCGGATTCGACGACGTCGTCGTCCACGAAGCGGCCCGGGAGATCCGCCCGCTCGGCGTCGGCATCAACCTCCTCCCGCACGCCGTGCGGGAGCTGACCGAACTCGGCCTCGCCGACCGGCTGGCCGCGATCGGCGTCGCCACCGCCGAACTGGCCTACTTCAACCGGTACGGGCAGCCGATCTGGTCGGAACCGCGCGGACTCGACGCCGGCTACCGGTGGCCGCAGTACTCCGTCCACCGGGGCAGGCTGCAGATGCTGCTGCTCGACGCCGTCCGCGAACGCCTCGGCCCGCACACCGTCCGCACCGGCAGCCGGATCCCGGGCCTGCGCCACGACTCCGACCTGCTCGTCGGCGCCGACGGCATCCACTCGGCCGTCAGGGCCGCGCTCTTCCCCGACGAAGGGGCACCGCCGTGGAACGGGCTCGTGCTGTGGCGGGGCACCACCCGCGGCGCGCCGTTCCTGACCGGCCGGTCCATGATCATGGCCGGGGACGGCACGCAGAAGTTCGTCGCCTACCCGATCGGGGACGGACCGCTGGTCAACTGGATCGCCGAACGGCCGCTGGACGGCGAGCCACCCGAGCGGGGGAACTGGAACCGGCCCGCCGAACCGGCCGCGATCGCCGCACACTTCGCCGACTGGACGTTCGACTGGCTGGACGTACCGGCCCTCGTCGCGGGAGCCGAAGCGGCCTTCGAGTACCCGATGGTGGACCGCGAGCCCCTCCCCCACTGGAGCCGGGACGACGTCGTCCTCCTCGGCGACGCCGCGCACGCCATGTACCCGGTCGGCTCCAACGGCGCCTCCCAGGCGATCGTCGACGCCCGCGTCCTCGCCCACTCGCTCGCCACCACCGGCTCCGTCGCCGCGTACGAGGAGATCCGCCGACCCGCCACCACGGCGCTCCAGCTCGCCAACCGGAGACAGGGGCCCGAAGTCGTCATGCGCCTCGCCCACGAGCGGGCACCCGACGGCTTCGACGACATCGAGCGGATCGTCCCGCTCGCCGAGCGCACGGAGATCGCCGCCTCGTACAAGCGCACCGCGGGCTTCGCCCCGGCCCTGCTCAACGAGCGCGCCTCGTGGAGCGTGCGGTGAAACTGGAGGGCCTCGCCGCCTTCGAGGTGAGACTGGCCCCGGCCCTCGACCTCGGCGACTCGCACTGGGGCCGCCGCCGGGTGATCGACGTCGTCGGCGGGACCTTCGAGGGACCACGGCTGTCCGGCGTGGTCCTGCCCGGCGGCGCGGACTGGCAGGTGCTGCACCCCGACGGCATGGCCAGCATCGACACCCGCTCCACGCTGCGCACCCACGACGGCGCACACCTCTACCTCTCCACCAGCGGTGTGCGGCACGGCCCGCCCGAGGTCCTCCGCAGGCTGGCCGCCGGGGAGGCGGTCGATCCCGCCGACTACTACTTCCGGCTCTTCTGCCGCTTCGAGACCGGGGACGAGCGCTACCGGTGGCTGAACCGCACCCTGGCCGTGGCCTCGGGCGCCCGCACCGCCGACGCCGTCCGCTACGAGGCGTACGTCCTCGGCTAGGGCGTGTCTTGTGGATCAGTCACCGGCTCGGACCGAACCGGCCGGCTCCGGCGCGGGCTCGTCGGGCAGGGACACCCCGGCGTCGAGCCGGCCGATCACCCGGCGGGCCGCTTCCGCGAGTTCGGGCGGGCCTTCGACGGTGAAACGGCAGTCGAAGGTGACGAGGAAGCCGATGAGCGCCGACCAGGACCACGCCCCCATCCGGATCCGGGTGATCCGCTCGTCGATCGCCTCGAAGCTCGCCGCGCCCGGAGCCCACTTCGCCACCAGCGTCGCGGGGCACTCCATCAGGACGGTGCCCCAGCACGGCCAGGCGTCCGCGGTGTCCCCACGGTCGGGCTGGCCCTGGACGAAGCGGGCGATGTCCGCCTCCGGCACTTCCCGAGGTCCGAACCGCCAGGTGGTGGACGCCAGTCGGGCGACGCGGTCGAGCCGGTAGGTGTGCCAGGAGTTCCTGCGCTGGTTGTACGCCACCAGGTACCAGCGCCCGGACCAGACGACGAGCCGGTGGGGTTCGGCCAGGACCTCGTCGTCCTCCACCGGGTCGCGGTCGATGGACCGGTAGGCGAACCGCACCAGCTCGCGCTGCTGCGCGGCGGCGCTCAGCCGCGCCAGCAGCGCGGGATCGATCCGGGGCGGGGCCAGCTCCCAGGCGTTCTCGATCCGCTCGACCGAGAAGGTCGCCAGCCGGCGGGCCAGGTGGGGAGGCAGGAGCTCCTTGATGGAGTTCAGCGCCCGCTTCGTGGCGTCCCCCATGCCGGTGACCGAGGCCGGAGCCGTCTGCAGGGCCAGCGCGATCGCGACGGCTTGCTCGTCGTCGACTATCAGCGGGGGCAGCCGCGCTCCGCGGGACAGCCGGTAGAAGCCGGAGGGGCCCTTGCGCGCCGTGACGGGATAGCCCAGTTCGCGCAGTCGGCTGATGTCGCGCCGGACCGTCCGCGGGGACACCCCCAGCCGCTCGGCCAGACCGTCGCCGGTCCACTCCTTCTGAGCCTGGAGCAGGCCGAGCAGCTCCAGCGTTCGGTTGGCGATCACGGGTTGCCCTCCGGAACGGTGTCGGTAGAGGTCAGGATACGTCCTCTTCTTCTGACAGGGTGCCGATGGCTCGGAGGCGGGACGCCTCCCCGACACCCCCGGTACCTCGCCCTCGGCGACCGAACCGGGTGCCCCCCATCGAACAGAACGGAGGAACGCTGTGTCCGAGAATTCGGCTCGGCCCTCACCCACCGACCGGGACGCCTGGTTGGGCCTGGTCGCCATTTCCCTCGGTGTCTCGCTGGTGGTCGTGGACTTCACCATCGTCAATGTGGTGATGCCGCCGATCATCGACGACCTGGAGGTCTCGGCCTTCGGCGCCCAGTGGATCCAGGAGTCCTACGCGATCGTCCTGGCCGCCCTGCTGCTGGTGATGGGCCGCTTCTCGGACGTCCTGGGAGCGCGCAGGCTGTTCGCGGTCGGCACCGTGATCTTCGGGCTGGCCAGCATCGCCGCGGCGGTGTCGCCCACCGGGGAGCTGCTGATCGCCGGCCGGTTCGCGCAGGGGGTCGGCGGCGCGATCATCATGCCGACGTCGCTGGCGCTGCTCAACCTGACCTTCCGGGGTCCGGACCGCGGCAAGGCGTTCGCCATCTGGGGATCGACGATCGGGGCGGCCGCCGCGGTCGGACCGCTGCTGGGCGGCCGGCTCGCCGACTACTCCTGGCGGTGGGCCTTCGGCATCAACATCGCTGTCGTCGCGCTGATCCTCGTCGGCGTCATGAAGTTCCTCCGGCCCTCCCCCCGCCGACCGGGACGGGTCGACGCCGTCGGCGCGGTGCTGTCGGTGCTGGGCCTCGGACTTCTCGCGTTCGCGCTGATCGAGGGACGCAACTACGGGTGGTGGGAACCGCGCAAGGGCTTCGGTCCCTTCGGGGACGGCACCGGATTGTCGGTCGTCCCGGTCGCCCTGGCCGTCGCGGTGGTGTGTCTCGCCCTCTTCCTGTTCCTCCAGGTGCGGCTCACCCGGGGCAACGGCACGGCGCCGCTGATGGACACCTCACTGTTCGGCATCAAGTCCTTCAGCACGGGCAACATCGCGACACTCGTCATCGCCCTGGCCGAGTTCGGCATGCTCGCCGTGCTGCCGCTGTGGCTCCAGTACACCCTGGACTACTCCCCGGTCCGGACCGGGCTGCTGGTCTTCGTCGTCGCGGTCGGCAGCTTCTTCGCGAGCGGCGCGAGCTTCGGCATGGTCGGGAGGGCCGGGCCGGTCGGCCTGGTCCGGATCGGCCTGGTCCTGGAGGCCGCCGGCCTGCTGATGTTCGGCCTGCTGGCCGACAGCGACTCCCGGTGGTGGGTCATCGCCATCGCCCTGTTCCTGTACGGCACGGGGGTCGGCTTCGCCACCGCCCAGGTCACCAACGTGGTCCTGGCGGACGTGCCGCCGCAGCAGGCCGGCCAGGGCTCCGGAATCCAGAGCGCCGCGCGCCAGCTCGGCTCCGCACTCGGTATCGCGCTCCTGACGTCGACGTTCTTCACGGCCCTGGCCTCCGACCTGTCGGACCGGCTCGTCGAGCAGGGAACGCCCGAGGCCGGCGCCGACCAGCTGTCCTCGGCGGTCTCCGACAGCGCCGGCGCGATGATCTCCGGGCTGGGCGACAACCCGCGGACGGCGTCCGCCGCCGACGCCGCCCGCGACGCCATGTCCCACGCGATCCAGCTCAACGGCTACACCTGTGCCGCGCTGCTCGCCCTCGGCATGCTGGCGACCTTCCTCATCCCCCGGCCCGGGCAGGGCGCCCGGCAGCGGGGAGAGGGCAACGCCGCCGACGCGGCACCGGCCGCCGAGATCGACGCCGACCGGACCCGCGCCTAGGTCCTCTCCTCCGGATCCTGACGGGTCGGCGGCCGGGCCCCCGGGCCCGGCCGCCGACCCGTCACGTCCGCACCCGGCGGGCCGTCCAGACGCCGAGGTAGCAGGCGAGCGGGAGGGCGACGAGCAGGGCGGCCCAGAAGGCGGCGTGGCCCCACAGGTCGGCGAACCAGCCGAACCAGCCGCCGAGCACCGGGATGCGCAGGGCCTCCAGGGGGCCGAGCGGGGGCGGCCAGGCTCCGAGGACCACGACGCCCACCGCCGATCCGGCCAGCAGGCGGGGCGCGGACCGCGGGACGGCCGTCGCGCTGAGGAAGGCGAGGAAGGCCAGCAGGAGGAGGAAGTCCGCCTGGTAGGCGGCGCCCGCCTGACCGGTGCCCCAGGACTCCCGGGTCGGATGGGGCAAGCTGACGGCGAGTCGGACCTCGACGGCCGCCCAGAGCAGCAGGGACAGGACGAGGGTGCCGCCGGCCCCGAAGACCAGCCGGTCGCGGAAGCCGTCGCGGCCGGTGCGCCAGCGGTCGGGCCCGCCCTCGCCACGGGCCCGGCGGCGGGCGGCCAGCCGCCGGCGGTCGCCGGTCGCCCGCTGTTCGGCCGCCACGGCGGGGGCGAGCAGCCAGCGGTTGGAGCGGTCGTTGAGGACCAGCGCCAGCACGACGGCGGCCGTCGCCGCGACACCCGCCCAGCTGCCGAGGCCGCCTTCGAACGTCAGCACCCGCTCGACCACCGCGGGCGGCGGTTTGAGCACCGTCATGGGCGGGCCGAGCCGCAGGTAGCCGATGGCGAAGGCGGCGGCGACGACCAGGAACAGCACCCGCCGGCCGATCCGGGCCGGGAAGGCGGCCACCGCGACGGCGGCGGCCAGGGCCGCGCCCAGCTGTCCGACGGTCTCCCGGGCCGCCTGCTCGCCCGCGGTCCGCAGCGGGCCGCCGAACGCGCCCTCGGGCAGGATGGCCCCGCCCACCCCGGCGTCGACGGCGATCCGCCAGACCGCGCCCGCCCAGAGCGTCAGGGCGAGGCCGATGAGCAGCAGCACGGCCGCCGCCGCGCGCCGGGGCAGTGCGCTCCGGGCGCCCCGCAACCACGCGCGCGCCGACGTCTTCCAGGCGCCCCGGTCGGCGCCGGTCCGCACGCCCTCGGCGCGGACGCTCCGCACGTGCAGCACCGCGGCCGCGGCCAGCACCGCCCGGCCCTCGGCCGTGGCCGGGGCGGCGGCCAGCGCGCGGCGGCGCAGCTCGGACCAGGTCCGCCGGAACCGGTCCCGCTCACCCCGCAGCACGGCCGAGCGGGCGGTGCCGGCCGCGTCGGCGACGACGGTGGCGGCCGTGTGGGCGGGCCCGGGCAGCCCGCGCAGCGGGCCCGGCAGCGAGGAGAGCCGCCGCACCACCGCGAGGCGCTGCTCGTCGGGCTGGACCGTCAGCAACAGGGCCCAGCGCCGGGCCGTCGTCCGCTCCTCGGCGCTGAGCCGTCCGTCACCGCCGCCGCCCCGGCCCCTGCCGCCGCCCCGGCCGCCGAGGGCCCTGGCCTCCCGCTCGACCGCGTCCAGCACGGCGGGCAGTTCGGTCAGCGCGAGGAGCCGGAGGCAGGACCGTTCCGGGCAGGCGGCGTGCCCGCAGCGGAACCGGGCGGCCAGGGCCGGCAGCCCGGCGGCGATCAGCTCGTCGACGAAGGCCGCGGCGTCGTCCTCACCGGCCAGCCGGGCCAGCCCGATCGCGTCCACCCTGCGGTCCCGGACGTGCGGGACCGCCTCCGGCGCGAACACCGCGCCTAGCGCCAGCACCGCGCGGGAGGCCGCACGCGACTTGTCCGCCGGGGTGCCGCGGTCGACGTCCTTCAGGTAGTGGAGGTCGAGCGCGGTGTCCTTGACCTCGTCGCGCAGCCAGTCGCGCAGCCGCCGCGCCCCGCCGCTGAGCAGCCAGGCCGCCGCGTCGCCCGACCCGGCGAGCATCCGCTCCGCCAGCGCCGCCGGGTCGTGGAAGTCGGCGCCCCGGAAGGCGATCGGGCGGTGCCCGGGCCCGGCCTCGGCCTTGGGCGCCTCCTGGGCGACCCGGTTGCGCACCACCTCCGGGCTGCCGCCGGCCAGCCAGTCGCGGACCTGCGGGGCGGTCCAGCGGTCGGCCGGCTCCTTGGTGAACAGCCCCTGGAGCAGCAGCCTCCGGCGCTCGTCGGCGACGGCGGCGAGGTCCACCTCGTCGTCCATCACCAGCCGGTACTGCAGGGCCTCGTCGCTGACCAGCCCGCCGTCCGCGCGCCGGTAGCGGGTCCCGCCGGTGAACACCTCGTACAGGATGGTGCCCAGCGCCCACCACGGGCCGGCCCGGTGGTTGTGGCCCGCGAGCTGCTCGGGCGCCATGTAGGCGACGGTGACCTGCATGTCGGCGGAGAACCGGCGGCTGGCGGTGAGCTTGGCGACGCCGCCGAAGTCCGCCACCACGAACTGGGGCGCCGTCGAACCGCCCCGGCCGCCCGGCCGGACCAGGATGTTGGCCGGCTTGAAGTCCACCGGGTTGCGGTCGACCGTGGTCTGCCAGAAGTCCAGCAGCGCGACCAGCTCGCGGACGATCCGCTCGGTCTCGCCGGGCCGGTCGAGCCGGCCCCGGCGGCGCAGGTCGGCGACGTGGTCGGCGAGGGTGACCGGCAGGTACTCCATCGCCATCCAGTCGCAGAGCGCGCCCGCGTGCTCGATCCGGCCGTGGCCGAGGATCTCGGGGACGTGGCGGCGGAAGGCGGCGTCGCCGAGGTGGGCGAGCAGTTCGGTGTCGGCCTGGACGCCGGGGTTGCCGACCTTGACGGCCGCGTCACCGCCGCCCCCGGCGCGGTGGACGTGCCAGACGGTGCCCTCGCTGCCGGAGCCGGCGGGGCAGACGGGCTCGTAGCGGTCGGTGAGGGCGGTGGGGAAGGCCCCGGCGGGGTCGGTGGACGGGGTGGCGGGCGGGGTGACGGGCGGGGTCGTGGAGGCGTTCGCGGTCCCGCCCGCCGACGAGCCGGCGCCGGAGCCCGCGCCCGCGGGCGGGGCCTGCGCCTTGCCGGGGCGCTGGACCCGGGTGGGTGCGCCGGGGGCGGGGGCGGGCGGGGCGGGCTCGGGAGCGGCGGGGGCGGCGGGGGCGGGCTTGCCCCGCTGGAGGCGGGTGCGCGGCCCGGGAACGGCGCCGCCGGCGGCCGGGGTGTCCCTGTTCCGACGGCCGGTGCCCCCGCCCGCTCCGGTACCGCCGTCGGTGCCCGCTCCGGCGCCGCTGCCGCCGCCACTGCCACCGGCGTTGCCTGCGGTGCGGTTCCCCCGCTGGACCCGGGTCCGGGGGCTCGCGGCCGGGCCCCCGCCCGTACCCCCCGCCGGGGTCTCCACCGGACCCCCCGCCGGACCCCCCGCCGTGGCCCCGCCCGTGCCGCGGGCCGGGGATCCGCCGGTGCCGGTCCGGCCGCCGTTCGCCGGCGGGCCCGTGCGCTGGAGCCGGGTGCGCGGGCTCGCGGCGGGCGTACCGTCCTCCCGGCCCGGCGCCCTCCCCTGCCCGCCGTCGCCCTGGGCCGAGCCCTGGGCCGGTCTCTGGTCAGGCGCCCGGTCAGGCGTCCGGTCCTGCCGCTTGCCCTGTCCCGGCTCCTGACCCGCTCCCTGGCCCCGGCCCTGTTTGCGCGTGGCCGGGCCCGGGTCCGGTGGTGTGTCGGCCATGGCGCCGTTCTCCTCCTCGCGCCCCCGGCTCACCGGGGAGCGCCGAACTCGTCGATCTCGATGACCTGGACGTCGATGTCCTCCGCGAACCGCAGCCGGTGTCCCGGCCACACCGCGGTCGGCCCGGTGACCGGACGGCCGTCGACGTAGGTGCCGTTGGTCGATCCCAGGTCCTCGACGTGCAGGACCCCGCCGATCCAGCGCAGCCGCGCGTGGGAGCGGGAGAGCTGGTCGAACCCGGCCAGGCCGGGGATCGCGGCGCAGTCGGGTTCGTCCCGGCCGATCGCCAGCCCGCCGCCCCCGCGCTGCTGTTCGCCGCGGACCGGCAGCAGCGCCCCCGCGATCACCAGCGCCAGCCGCACCACCGGCCGGGCGGCCGGCTCCGGGCGCCGCCCCTGCTGCGCGGCCCCGGCCGGGGCCGTCCGGGCCGGCCGCGTCGCCGCGTCGGGTACGGCGCTCACGGAGGGCGGAGCGGCCGCGGGGGCGGGTGGGGGCGCGGCCTGCTCCGGGTCGTACCGTTCCAGCTCCACGAAGAAGTGCACCTGGCAGTACCCCCGGGTACCGGAGGTCGGGCACTCACCCGGTGCTCCCACCGGGCAGCGGTAGATCACGGTCGCCACGAGGTCTCCCGCAGGGTCACGCCGCGCCGGACCAGGTCTCGTTCGATCCGGCCCAGGTCACCGGGGCGCGGCACCCCGATCACCCGGACCTCGCCCTCGGTGACGTGCACCTGGAGTTCCGGCCGCTCGGGGCGGTGGTCCAGGTAGGGCGCGTAGCGCTCGCGGCCGAGGGCCGTGCGGGTCACCAGCCGTTGGTTGGCCGACCCGCGCCAGGCCAGCCCGGTCGGCTGCCCGGCCAGGTAGCGGCCGGTGACGACCGCGTCGGCGCCGGACAGCGCGGAGGCGGTCGCCGGGTCGGCGGCCAGTTCCTCCGGCTCCCAGCCGGTGTACACCAGCAGGTCGGCGGCCCGGCCGGAGCGGCGGCGCTCCTCGTCCGCCGCGGCGAGCAGGGCCGCGAGGGCCGGCGCCTGTTCGAGCGGCTCGCCGCCGCTGACGGTGAGGCCGTCGAGGCCGTCGGCCAGCGCCGCGCGCCACAGGGCGGCGAACCGCTCCGTCGTCAGCTCCCGCCCGGCGGAGGGCTCCCAGGTGTGGCGGGACATGCAGCCGGGGCAGGCCAGGGTGCATCCCTGGAACCAGACGCCCAGCCGCCGGCCGGGCCCGAGCGAGGTGACCGGCCGGTAGACCTGGCTCACCCGGGCAGCCGGTGCGGCGGCCGGCACGACGACCGGTGCGGTGCCCGAGGCGGCATCGCCCGGCGCGGCATCGCCCGGCGCGGGGCCGGAGGCGGCACCCGGCCCACCGTCCGTCGGCTCCCCGTCCCCGTTCACCCCGGCCAACGGTTCACCTCCAGCCGGTAGCCCTCGCCGTCCCCGTCGCCCTCGACCGACGACACCTCGATCCGCTCGCCGCGCTTCGGCAGCGTCCGGAAGACCTCCTTGGCCAGCGGGTTGACCAGTGCCGACTCGACGGCGGTCAGCACGCCGCGCCCGCCGTGGTCGAGCCGCCGGGTCGCCTCGACCCGCAGCACCTCCCAGGCCTCGTCGGCGACGGTCAGCTCGGCGCCGTGCACCTCGCGGATCCGGCCCGCCACCGAGGCGATCGCCTTGTCCAGGATCTGCGGCACCCACTTCTCCTGCATGAAGTCCATCGGGATGAAGTTGTCGCCGAACCGGTTGCGCAGTTCGGGCCGCCGGATCTGCTCGTTGAAGAAGAGGTCGAAGGCCTCGCGCAGCGCCTGGCGGACCACCACCGGGTCGTCGTGCCGGGTGAGTTGGCGGCGGCGGGTGCGCTCGGGCGTCTCCTGACCCGGTTCGCCGGCCTGCGGGACCGGGTCGGCGGACGGCTCGCCGCGACCCGCCGCCGTCCCCTCCCCCCGCTCCTTGGACTGCTCCGCCACGACGGTGGCCGCGACACCGAGGTTGGAGGTGAAGACCAGGACGCATTCGGTGAAGTAGACGGTGGCGCCGCGCCCGTCGGTGAGCCGGCCGTCCTCCAGGATCTGCAGGAAGAGGTCGAACAGCCGCGGGTTGGCCTTGTCGATCTCGTCGAAGAGCAGCACGCTCATCGGGTTGGCGCGGACCGCGTTGGTCAGTTCGCCGCCCGCGTCGTGGCCGACGAATCCCGGCGGGGCGCCGATCAGCCGGTCCCGGGCGTGCTCCTCGGCGAACTCGCTCATGTCGAAGCGGATCGGCCGGGCGTCCTTGCCGAGGATCATCTCGGCGACGCCCTTGGCGAGTTCGGTCTTCCCGACGCCGGTCGGGCCGGAGAGGAAGAGCGTGCCGCGCGGCCGGCTCGGCGAGCTGGACGACTGCGCGCCGTTCAGCCCGGCCGCCGAGCGCATGAAAATCTCCAGCGTGCGGCGGACGGCGTACGGCTGCCCGATCACCTTGCCGTTCAGGAACCGCTCGCCGTCCGCGATCCGCTCGCGCAGCGCGGCGGTGGCCCACGGGTTGTCGAGCACGCCGATCCGGTAGAGGCGGGCCGCCTCGTCCAGCCGCTGCACCGGCAGGCTGCGGTCCAGCGCCATCCGGCCGATCGCCATCACCTCCGAACTGCCCATGCCGTGGGAGGTGTCGGCGAGCGCCTTCGCGGCGGCGGCGGTCTCCGCCGCGTCGAGGACGGGCCCGCCGGTCGCCGCCTGGTAGCGGGCCAGCCCGCCGACCACGTGCCGGGCGGCGGCCAGCCGCTGGTCGTGCGGCGGCTGCGGCACGTTGATCACCCGCACCGCGCGGCTGCCGACGGCGAACTCCATCGGCAGGTCCTCCTGCCGCTCCACCACCCAGAACACCGTGTTGTACGGCGTCACGACCGTGCTGCCCTGCACCGGGCGGGCGGTGTGGCCCAGTTCCTCGGCGGCCGCGAACAGCCGGGCGGCCTCCCCGGCGACGGGGGCCCGCGCCGAACCGAGCCGTGCCGCGTACGGGACGACCAGCCCGACCGGCGGGCCGGGGTGGCGGACCACGCCGACCATCGTGTCGCGCAGCCGGTCCAGCATCTCCGGCTCGTCCTCGTCGTCCGTGTCCCCCGCCGTGCCGCCGGTACCGCCGCGCCGCCACCGCTCGTCGCGCTCGGCGAACTCCCGGATGACCTCCGGGACTTCCTCCAGGGTGGCGCTCAGCCGCAGCAGGGCGATCCGGTCGTTCACCTGGTCGACGAAGGCGAGCGCGCCGTAGCCGCGGGCCAGGCAGAGCGATTCGATCACCCCGCCCAACGTGTAGGGGGCGAGGGTCGGGCTGCTGCCGGCGGCGTGGTCGTCCGGCAGCAGGTACTGGTCGCGGACGTTGCCGGTCAGCAGCACCTGCGGGTAGACGGTGAGCGCCATGTCCAGCTCGCGGATCCAGCTGGGCGTGGCCGGGCGGAGGTCGTCGCCGTCCTCCGCCGCGTCCTTGCGCAGGTCCGCCTTCTCGCCGTCCGCCCCTCCGCCGCCCGTCTTCCCGCCGCCCACGTGCCCGCCGTTCGCGTCGTTGCCGCTCACGTTCCCACCGCCCCCACCGTTCTCGCCGTTCTCACCGCTCGCGCTGTCGCTGCTGCTGTTCGTAGGCCGCGGCGGCGCTCGTCGAGCCCTTGCGGCCCGTGTTCTTCCGACGGCGCGGGGCGACGGCGGCCGGAGGCGGCCACGAACCGTCCGGCACCACGCCGGCGGCCATCATGCCCGGGGCCATCGCGGAGGTCCGCTCAAGGCGGACGCCCCGCTGCCGGATCCCTTCCTCGATGGCGGGCAACTGCTCGTCGCAGAACCACTGCTGGACCAGTTCGTCCTGTTCCGCACCGAGTTCCTCGTCCACTCCCTCGCCCGACGCCCCGTCCGCACCGGACTCCGCCGCCCGGTCGCCGGACCGCTTGACGACCGAGGTGGAGAGCGTCGCCCGGTCCGGGGACAGCACCAGCCGCAGCCCGTACCCCGCCACCGGCGCCTCGCCCTCCTCGCCCTGCCCGGAGCCCTCGCCACCGCCCTGCCCGGCACCCTCACCACTGCCCTCGCCGCTGCCGAACCCGGGGTCGCCGAACGGCACCACCACCTCGCCCTCCACGGCGAGCAGGTCGGTGAAGTCCTCGCCCACCAGGTAGTCCCGCTCGCGCAGCACCGCGGCGAGCGCGGCCGCCACCGGCCCCCGGTTCCGCCGCGCGTCCGCCCGGGCCACCGCCGCCTCCACGGCGGACCGCAGGTACGCCGGGTCCTCGGCGGCCGCCAGGTCGGCGACCAGCCGGTCGCGCTCCCCCGGCTCCGCCTCCTGCGCCAACTCCACCAGGGCTGCGCGCAGTTCGGCACGCTCCTCGTCACGCCTGCGGCGCTGCACCGAGTGCTGGACGAGTGCCGCCAGGTCGGTGAGCGTCGTCCGCACGTCGGAGACGGTGCCGGCCGCCTTCAGCGACCGCACCAGCCCCGCCACCCGCTCCAGGTCGGCGGGGTCGCAGCGGGGCACGTCCCGGTCGAGCATGGCCTGCGCCTCGGCGAGCGCGCCGGCCCGGACGCCTTCGGTCCGGTCGGCCTGCTCACGCGCCGCCGCCTCCGCCGCGGCCGCCGCCGCCCGTGCCGTGCTCGCCGCGGCCTCCCGGGCGGACGCCTTCGCGGGGCGCGGACGCTCCGGTTCGGCCACCGCCTCCGGCAGGACCGCCTCCCAGACGCCCCGCACCGCCTCCGCCAGCTCACGCGCCGCCCGGCTGTTGGCCGCCTTGGCCCGCTCGATCGCCCGCGTCAGCTCCGCCTCGTCGGCGCCCGCGCCGACGGTGACCGTCTCCACCCGCACCCGGCCGGCCCGGTACGCGCGGCGCAGCCCCTTGGCCTCACCGCGCAGCCCCTGCGCCTCCTCGTTCAACTCGCCGAGCCGGGCCCGCAGGTCGGCCCGCCGTTCCTCGGCGAGCAGCCGGGCCCGCAGTGCCGCCCGCTGCTCCTCGGCGCGCCGAAGGTTCTCGGCCCGCTGGGCCTCTGCGGCCAGCTGCGCGCGCAACCGTCGGCGGCGCTCGGCCTCCCGGTCGACGTAGGACCACCCGTATCCCGCGGAACTGCTCACCGGCCGCCTTCCGAGCGCGAGTCGTGACGTACGGTGCGGACCGGGAGGTACGGCACCGGTCGGACACCCTACGCGCGCCGTCGAGGCCGGTGCGGGTCGCGACGTCGGAACGACCACACGTGGACCGGCACCGCCCCCGAGGTGCTGCTGAGTGACCATCATGCCGCAGATCGCGGAGGGTTGTTCCCGTCTTGCGGGAATAGGTGATCACCCTCCGCGCACGCACGGGAGACGCTACATTTGCGCGGGGCGAGCGGCACGTTCGGCGAGCGGGAGGTGATGCGCGGTGATACCGGCCCAGGTCATGAAGGCCCTGCGGGACCATTGGTACGAGGTGTGGGTGCGGCTGGACGATCCGGCCCGGACCGAGCTGCTGGAACTGGTCGCCAGGCTCTCGGAGGACCCGGAACGCGGCTCCCGCAGGATCGCCCGGTTCCTCCTCATGCTCTTCCCCGGCTGGGAGATCTTCGACGCGCCCGCGGACGACTCCGTCCGCTTCACGACCGCCGGCCCGTACGCGGTCGCCGTGCTGCCGGCCGACCTCATCGCGTCGCTCCAGGCACTGGGGCAGCAGGCGACCCGCGCCGCCGTCCAACGCGCCGCGGGCGCGTCACCGGACCCCGGCCCCGCCGTTCCCCACCAGGACGCCGACGACCGGCTGCTGGCCGCGGGGAACGTCACCGCCGCCGAGTACCGGGCCGGCGGGCACGACCCGGCCGACCCCGACCTGATCCGGCTGACCGACCGCCAGGGCACCGTCCGCCTCCCGTCCTTCCAGTTCGACGGCGCCTCGGGCCGCCCGCTCCCGCTGGTCGTCGAGGTCAACCGCCTGCTCGACGCCGACGACGACCCGTGGGGCGTCGCCGACTGGTGGCTGGGCGCCAACGCCTGGCTGGACGCCGTCCCCGCCCGCCTGCTGGGCACCCCCGACGAGCGCTCGCTGCTCGCGGCGGCCCGTGCCGAGATCGCGGAGTGGTGACCGGATGCCCGACGTGAAGGTCCCCGCCCCCACCGCGAGCGCCGCCCCGCACCGCGAACTGCTGCCCGCCGGCACCGTGCTGCACCGCGTGCACCTCGCCGCGTACCCGGCGACCGCGTTCAACCCGAACCCCGCCGACGCGCTCTACGAGGGCGGCCGGTTCTGCTCCTTCGAGGGCGACGGCGAGCACCTGCCGTACCTGTACGCCGGGTTCTCGGAGCGGGCGGCGGTGATGGAGACGCTGGTGCGCGGGATCCCGTTCGACGAGAAGGGCTGGCGGCGGATCCGGCGCGCGGCCGTCCGGGGCAAGGTCCTGTCGCAGATCGAGACCACCTGCGACATCCCGCTCGTCCCCCTGATGACGCTGGACCAGCTCGCCGCCGTCCACCAGGACGAGTGGCTGGTCCACTCCACCCCCGAGACGTACGCCCGCACCCGCCGCTGGGCCGCCTGGATCCGCGGCCAGGCCCCGTGGGCGCTCGGCCTGAAGTGGCCGTCCAAGCGCGACCTGGCGAGCGCCGCCTGCATCCTCTACCAGCGGGACGGCGCCGCCGGCCTGGTCAAACCGGCCGGGCCGGAGCCCGTCCCGCTCGACACCGCCGCCGGCGCCGAGCTGCTCAACCGCCTGCTCGCCCCGGCCCGGACCCGGATCGAACCGCCCCGGAGGGTCGCCGCGCGGTAGCCGGCGGCCCGTGGACGGCGGGCGGGCCCGGACGGCGGGTCCGGACGGCGGGCGGCCGCCGTGACGCGGTCACCGGCCCCGGCGGCCGCCCCGGCAACCGTCGTGGCATGCTCCTCCGCATGATCGACGATCCTGGGGCGGACTGGTCGTTCGCCGCCGCGCGGGAGCCCGCCGAGTTCGGCGCCGCAGAGGTCGACGGCGTGCCCGGCGTCCAGCACGCCGCCGGACCGCGCGGCACCCTGTGCGGCGTCCGGCGGCAGTTCCTCCGGCAGTACCTGCACCACTTCGACCCCGGGGCCCTCGACTCCTGCCGGAAGTGCGCCGTGGCGGCCCGGGCGGCGCCGACGCGGCCGTGTGCCCAGGAGCGGCTCCACGACGAGGTCGAGGCCGCCGCCGAGGGGCCGCTGCGGCGGGAGCTGCTCGCCGCGCTCCGCCGCGGCGCCCGGGTGGCGATGTGGATCAGTGGCCCGGCCGCGTCCCTGGCGAGGTCGTACGCACGCCTGGACGAGATGACCGAGGGGTCGGGCCCGGCCGCCGCGGCGATCGCGGCGAGCGGCCTCTCCGCCCGGCTGGCCCGCGTCGAGGACGGACGCCGGCAGTACCTCGTCGTCTTTCCGCCCGGGGGCGGCGGCCCCCTGCTCGCGCGCGGGCCGGTCCGTCAGTCCTCGTCGGCGGCCGGCCCGTCGTCGGCCCGCTGATCCTCCGTCCGCCCGGCCCGCCAGTAGCCCATGAAGCAGACGGCACGCCGGTCGATCCCGCGCTCGCCGACCAGGTGGCGGCGGAGTTCGCGGACGGTCGCCGCCTCGCCGGCGATCCACGCGTACGGCTCGCCGGGCGGGAGTTCGGCGGCCCGGACGGCGGCGGGCAGGGCCGGGGCGTCCCCGTCGCGGTACAGCCAGGTCACCTCGACGCCGGGCCGTCCGGTGGGCAGGTAGCCCTCCTCCCCGGGCCCCTCGGTCTCGGCGAACACGCGCACGGGCAGCCCGGGCGGCAGCTCGTCGAGGATCGCCGCGACGGCCGGCAGCGCGGACTCGTCCCCGGCGAGCAGGACCCAGTCGGCGCCCTGCGGCAGCCGGAACTCCACGCCGCCGGCCTCCTCCACCGCCGGTCCGCAGACGAGCACCCGGTCCCCGGGCGCGGTGGTGACCGCCCAGCGGGAGCCGGGGCCGTGGTCGCCGTGGACGGCGATGTCGATGTCGATCTCGTCGGGGTCGCGGCGCTGCGCGCGGACGGTGTAGGTGCGGAGCACCGGGCGGACGGCCGGGTCCATGCCGCGCCAGGTCCGGTACCAGCCGAACTCGCCCTCGCCGGAGGGGGTCTGCGGTTCGGTCTGCCCCGGCTGCGGGAGGAGGAGCTTGATCCGCTGGTCGAGGCCGCCGTTGACGAAGCCGGTGAGGCTCTCCCCGGCGAGGGTGACGCGGGCCAGGTGGGGCGTGAGGCGGGTGCTCCGGACGACCTGGAGCGGGAAGAGCAGGAAACGCGCGGGGGCGGTGGTGCTGGTCAGGGCCCTCTCTCCTCTCAGCAGGCGGGTCGGCGGCACGTCGGACGACGGCCGCCGATCCCCACTAAGCTTAGGTTAGGCTAACCTACCCGTTCGCGTCCTGCCCATCCGGTCCCCGCACCGCCCCGGACGCCCCGCACCTCCTCGGACACCCCGGAACCCCGGACGCCTCGGACGTCTCAGACCCGGTCCAGCGGCCGGTGCGGACCCTCGGGGAGCTCGACCCCGATCGCATCGCCGGCCCGCACCACACCGCCCACCCGGACCACGCTCATGATCCCGGCCTTGCGCACCACGTTCCCCGCCTCGTCCCGCCCCACGACCTGCTTCAGCAGCCCGTCCCGAAAGCCGTCGATCTGCACGCAGGGGTTGCGCAGCCCGGTGACCTCCACGACCGCCGCCTCCCCGATCCGCAGCAGCGCCCCGACCGGCAGGCCGAGCAGGTCGATCCCGCTGGTGGTGATGTTCTCCCCCAGCTGACCGGGCGCCACGTCGAATCCCTTCCCGCCCACCTCGGCGAACAGCTCCTCGTGGATGAGGTGGACCTGCCGCAGGTTCGGCAGGGTCGGGTCCTGCGCGACCCGCGACCGGTGCTTCACCGTCACGCCCGCGTGCACGTCCCCCTCCACCCCGAGACCGGCCAGCAGCGTGATGCTGTCCCGGTTGGGCTTGGTGAAGGAGTACTCGCCGTTGCTGCTGACCGCAGTGACCGTGCCGCCCATGTCGCGTGGACCTCCCGTTCGGAGACGATGATTCGCCCCGAGCCTATCGAGCCCCTGTGCGACCATCCCCCGGCACG
Source organism: Kitasatospora sp. NPDC042419 (assembly GCF_056437345.1). Classification (NCBI taxonomy): domain Bacteria; kingdom Bacillati; phylum Actinomycetota; class Actinomycetes; order Kitasatosporales; family Streptomycetaceae; genus Kitasatospora; species Kitasatospora sp. NPDC042419. The sequence continues at coordinate 23,131 of NZ_JBWKAW010000028.1, read as the reverse complement.
GGGCTGGCACGGGTACGGGTACGGGGGCACCGCCGTCTCGCGGGAAGGCCGACCGTCCGGAACGGACGGGACGTCAGGGCTCAGGGCTCAGGGGACTCACGGCCCGGGGAGGGGAACTCACTCCTCGCCACTCTGAACTTATAGCGCACCAGGGGCCTTGCGGCAAGGCCCCGGTCCTGCTGCAGAATCTCCCGCCTAGGCGGAAACGAAGATCAACGGGAGTCGTGCATGCGTGTGGTTTTGTCGGCGTACGGGTCGCGCGGCAGTGTCGAGCCGATGGTGGGGCTCGCGGTGCGGCTGCGGGAACTCGGCGCCCAGGTGCGGGTGTGCGCGCCGCCGGACGAGGAGTTCGCGGAGCGGCTGGCCGGTGTCGGCGTGGAGATGGTGCCGGCCGGCGACCCGGTGCGCCCGCTGGTGACCACGGTGGTCCCGGGGTCCGCGGCGGGCCTGGCGCAGCGCGTGGCCGACCTGATGGCCGCGCAGTTCGACACCCTCGCCGCGGCCGCCGAGGGGTGCGACGCACTGGTCGTGACCGGCCCGCTGCCGGCGGCGGCCGGAGCGCGGTCGGTGGCCGAGAAGCTGGGCATCCGCTACGTGCACGCGAGCCACCAGCCGGTCAGCCTGCCCTCGCCCCACCAGCCGCCGCCCGCGCGGCGGGGCCGGCCGCTGCCCGCGGACGAGGCCGACAACCAGGCCCTGTGGGACCTCGACGCCCGGATCGCCGACGAGATGTTCGGCGCGGAGCTCAACGCCCAGCGGGCGGCCGCCGGCCTGCCGCCGGTGGCGGGCGTCCGCGACTACGCCTTCGGCGACCAGCCGTGGATGGCCGCGGACCCGCTCCTCGCCCCGTGGCAGCCGACAGACCTCGACGTGGTGCAGACCGGCGCGTGGATCGTGCCCGACGAGCGCCCGCTCCCCGCCGAACTGACGGCCTTCCTGGACGCCGGCACCCCGCCGGTGTACGTGGGCTTCGGCAGCATGCCCGTGCAGGATCCGGCGGGCGTCGCCCGGGCGGCCGTGGAGTCCGTCCGCGCGCAGTGCCTCCGCGTGGTCCTCTCCCGCGGCTGGGCAGGCCTGGCCCCGGTCGACGACCGGGACGACTGCTTCGTCGTCGGCGAGGTCAACCAGCAGGCGCTGTTCCGCCGTTCGGCCGCCGTGGTGCACCACGGCAGCGCGAGCACGACCACCACCGCCGCCCTGGCCGGCGTGCCCCAGGTGGTGGTGCCCCAGGGAGCCGACCAGCCGTACTGGGCCGGGCGGGTGGCCGACCTCGGCATCGGCGTGGCCCACGACGGTCCGGTCCCGACCGCCGGGTCCCTGTCGGCCGCGCTCGCGGCGGCCCTGGCCCCGGAGACCCGCGAACGGGCCGCCGCCGTGGCCGGCACGGTCCGCACCGACGGGGCGGCGGTGGCCGCGAAGCGGCTGCTCGACGCCCTCGGCCGGGAGGAGTCCCCGGTGTCCGCGTGAGGCGCGCCGGTCCGGCGGTTCGCCGGCCCTGCGGCCCCTGCGGCGGGTACCGACACCGCAGGGGCCGCAGGGCCGCAGGGCCGCAGGGCCGCAGGGCCGCAGGGCCGCAGGGGTCAGCCTCGGCGCATCGGACGGGGTTCGCCGAAGCGCTCCTCGAACTCGGCGTCGCTCAGGGCCTGGAGCTCCTCGCCGCTGACCCGTCCCGCCAGCAGGTCGGCGAGGAAACCGGGGAGCGGCGCACCGCGCATGGTGTCGGTGATCCCGCCGGACACCGTCCGGACCTCGGTGTCGACGCGGCCGTCGGGGTGCAGGGTGTAGGTGCGGTAGCCGGGGCCTTCGAGGCGCTGGTTCCGGTGGTCGATGCTGAAGTAGGTCGACGGGCACACGTACACGGGCCGGCCCTCGAACTCGCCGGACAGGTCCCCGTGCAGGTGGCCGGCGCCGATCGCCCGGATGGCGGGGAAGTCGCGGACGAGCAGGGCGAGGTCGCTGTCCCCCTGGGCGTCCGGGGCGGTCCGGGGAAGCGGCGGCTGGTGCAGCCAGACGAAGACGTGCTCGGCTCCGGTGGCCGTCAGGATCGCGCGGGCGCGCTCCTCCTCGACCGGGGTGAGGCCGGGCTGGGCGGCCGCGTGCACCCGGTCGTCGCGGTCGCGGTAGGTGCCGTCGCCGGCGGCCTCGCGGCCGTGCGCGTTGGTGTCGAGGAACAGCATCAGCCAGTTCCCGATCCGGACGGCGGGCTCCAGGTGCACGTTGGGCCGGGGCAGGCGGGCCTGCAGCTCGTCCTGCAGGTCGTGGTTGCCGGCGAGGCAGTAGACCGGGGTGGGCAGGGTGTCCAGGACCTCGCCCATCCGCTCGTACGCGCCCGGCTCGCCGGTGTCCGCGAGGTCGCCGGTGGCGACCACCAGGGCGGCTTCGGCGATCGCCCGTCCGGCGTCGGCGAGGACGGCGGCGAGCCCCTCGTCGGGCTGGTGGGAGACGAATCCCCGGGTTCCGGGGGAGTCCTGGAAGTGCAGGTCGGATATCTGGACGATGCCGATGGCTCCGGTGCCCGGGGCTGCCGGGGTCGGGTCGGTGTGCTGCTTCATGGGCCCTCGCTCGCTGGGTGGGGAAGGATCACGGGTCGCTTGCGGACGCCGCCCACGGTAGGGAAGTGGCAGAACTGCCATATAACAGTCGTGCAAACTTTCGCCGAGCACCGTCCGGCATTCCGGGGACGCCGCCGCCCGCGCCGCTCAGGCCGTCCGGCCGGCGCCCGGCGGCACGGCGTCCGCGAGCCCGGACGCCGCGGGCCGACGGGGCAGGAGGAGCGGGGTGACCAGGAGCAGGAGACCCGCGAGGGCGATGGCCGGACGGGGACCGGCGAGGGCGGCGAGCAGACCCCAGAGGGCGGTCAGGGTGGCGACGGCGGCCTTGGCCGTGACCGACCAGGCGGAGAGGACGCGGGCGGTGCGGTCGGGGGGAACCTGCTCCAGTCGGTGGGTGGCGAGCACCGGGTTGAACACGCCCAGGCAGGTGATCAGCGCGAACTCGACGGCCATCACGAGGAGGAGACCGCCGGTGCCCGGCCCGACGAAGGCCAGGCCGACCGGCCAGCAGACCCGCAGGGTGCCGGAGACCAGCAGGACCCGGTGCCGTCCGAAGCGGGCGACGAGGCGCCCGGCGAGCCGGGAGCCGAGGAGCCCGCCGAGGCAGGGCACGGCGAAGGCGAGACCGTACTGCCAGGGGGCGAAGCCGAGCCGGCCCAGGAGGAGCACGGCGAGCAGCGGCTCGACCGCCATCACCAGGGCGTTGACGAGCACGGTGTTGAGGAACAGCGGCCGCAGCACCGGGTGGGCGAGCAGGTGGCGCCAGCCCTCGAAGAGGGCGCTGGCCCGCGACGGGGCGGCGGCGGCCGAGGGCGCGGAAGCAGGAACCGAAGCGGGAGCGGGGGCGGGGGCGGGGGCGGGGTCCGGCTCCCGGCCGCCGATCGCGCGGAGGCCGGCGGCCGAGAGCAGGTAGCTGGCCGCGTCGGCGAGGACCGTCGCGACGGGGCCGAGCACCCCGATCGCGGCGCCACCGAGCGGCAGCCCGAGGACGACGGCGGTCCAGGTGGTGGCCTCGAACCGGGCGTTGGCGGTCAGCAGGTCCTCGGGCCGGACGAGTGACTTCAGGCAGGCCCCGGCGGCGGCGCCGAAGGTGATGTCGGCGACCGCGACGAGCACCGCCACCACCAGCAGGTGGGGGAAGGTGAGCAGACCGGACGCGTACGCGGCGGGGATGCTCAGCAGCGCCGCGCACCGCAGCAGGTCCATCGTGATCATCACCGGCCGCTTGCGGCGGCGCTCCGTCCACGGGCCGAGCGGCAGCGCGACCGCCGCGCCCACGGCGGCCCCGGCGGCGGCCAGCGCCGACACCTCGGCGGGGCCCGCGGCCAGCACCTCGATCGCGATCAGCGGAAGCGCGCCGAAGGCGAGCCGGGTGCCGAACGCGCTCACCGCGTACGCCGCCCAGAGCCAGCCGAACCGTCGTCCCAGCGACACCCTCACAGCACTCCTCGCACAACCGGCGGTTGACAGCCGCCATCAAAGCGGGAGCGGGGACCGGGGATTAAACAACCGGCGGGCGGTGGACCGACAACCGGTGGTTGTGTCCCGAGCCCTAGGATGGCGGCCATGGACCTCGCTGCCGTGCGCACCTTCGTCACCGTCGTCGATGCGGGCCGGTTCCAGCAGGCGGCGGCCGAACTCTCGGTGAGCCAGCAGGCGGTGTCGAAGCGGGTCGCCGCACTGGAGCGGGAACTCGGGGTGCGGCTGTTCACCCGCACCCCGCGCGGGGCCCGGCTCACCGTCGACGGGCAGGCGTTCCTGCCGCACGCCCGGGCGCTGCTCCGGGCGGAGGAGCGCGCGGCCGCCGCGGTCCGGCCGGGTCACCGGGCCCTGCGGGTGGACGTGATCGGGCGGCGGCTGGCACCGGCGGCGCTGCTGCGAGGCTTCCACCGCGCGCACCCCGGCGTCGCACTCGACGTCGTGACCCTGTTCGACGCGGACGCGGCCGTGACCGCGCTCCAGGCCGGGACGATCGACGCGTCGTTCCGCGCCGTCACCATGCCGGGCCGCCGGCTGCCCGACGGCATCGGGGCGGCGCCCGTCCTGGACGAGCCCCTCCAGCTCCTGACCGGACCGTCCCACGCGCTGGCCGACGCCCGCGCGGTCGCGCCCGCAGCGCTGGCCGGGCACCGGATCTGGGTGCCCGGCATCGTCCCGGGCACCGAGTGGGCGGCGTACTACGAGGACCTGGCGGCCGCGTTCGGGCTGACCATCGAGGTGACCGGCCCGGACTTCGGCGTCGAGCCGCTGCTCGACACCCTCGCCGAGGTGCCGGAACTGGCGACCTTCGTCAGCGCGCGGACCCACCTGCTCTGGCCCGCCGGCCACGACCTGCGCCGCATCGCCCTGCACGACCCGACACCGGTCTACCCGCACTCGCTGCTCTGGCACGTGGACAATCCGCACCCCGGGCTCGTCGCCCTCCGCAGGCACCTCACCGGGGCGGCCGGGGCGGTCGAAACGGCCACGGCCGACGGGCCGGACAGGGCCGACGGGCCGGACGACCGGAGCGGCGGGACGTGGGCGCCCGACTGGGCGCTGCGGCAGTCGTAGCGCGGCGGCGGTATCGGCGCGGCGGCAGTATCGGCGCGGCGGCGGGCACGGGCGGGCCGGCGGGCCGGGCCGACGGAACGGGCCCGCCCCGACCGCACGGGGGTCGCGGTCGGGGCGGGGGTCTCGGGGGCCGCCGGGCCGGCCGGGCCAGCCGGGCGCCAGCCGGGGCGGTCGGGCCGTCAGGCCGTCAGGCCGTCAGGCCGCTTGACTGTCAGGCCGTCAGGCGAGGTCGGCGTCCGGGATCCAGGAGCCGTGGATCATCGCGGGCACCCGGCGCGGCAGGTGGACGGTGGCGACCGGCGGGAGCGTGAGGTCGGAGGCGTCCAGGACCAGGAGCCTGGAGGCGTCGGCGTTCAGGTCGCTGACCACGGTGAGCAGGTAGCCCGCGTCCTCGTCCGCGTCGGCCCGTCCGGAGGCCGGGACGAACAGGGCCTCGCTGGGCAGCTGTCCGGTGCCGACCGGCAGCAGTTGCCGGTCCCCGGTGCGGCGGTCGTACTTGACCAGCGTGTGGTTGCCGACGCCCCGGTCGTCGGGGAACGAGAGCGCGTACTGGTAGCGGTGCTCGCGGCCGAGGTAGGCCTCGTTGATGGTCGGGAACTCGACGGTCAGGTCGTCCGTCCACTCCTCGCGGACCCGCCCGGCCACCAGGTCGACGGTCCAGCGGCGGCTGCGGGAGCCGGAGTTGGGCTCGGCGCCGCGGTCGGGGGCGCCGGCCCACCAGTTCCAGGAGCGCTGCCAGCCGTCGCGGCCCACGGCCGGGCCCTCGATCACGACGCGACCGGCGGCGTCCTCGTAGGCGTTGGCGAAGTGCATCGCGTACCCGGCCTCGATCGGGAACCAGCGCACCTCCGACGCCCGGCCCTCGCCGCGCGGCATGACACCGATCCGGGCCGCCTGCGCGTCGTTCCAGCCGTACGGGATGCCCGAGCGGTCGGTCGGGTCGAAGGTGACCGAGCCCTCCAGGAACACCACGTGGTGCTCGGTGATCACGAAGTCGTGCTTCAGGGCGGCGCTCGCACCGGGCACCTCCTGGCTGGCCAGCACGGTGCCGTCGGGCGAGGAGACGTGGTGGATCAGGTAGGGCGGGAACGGCGAGGAGGCGAAGAAGTGCAGTTCCCCGGTGACCGGGTCCTCCCTGGGGTGGGCGGTCATGGCGGAGGTGAGCCGGCCGTTCCAGTCGTAGGCGCCGACGGTCTCCAGGTCGGCGGTCAGTTCGAAGGGCAGGGCCGACTCGCAGAGCGCGAGCAGCCGGCCGCCGTGCTCGATGACGTGGGTGCCGGCGGTGGAGGCGGTGAGGTCGGGGCCGTGCTCGGTCATGTAGGGGGCGCCGTCGAGGGCGGGGGTGTGGACCCAGCGGTTGCGGTACCACTCGGCGCGGCCCTCGCGGAGCCGGATGCCGTGCACCATGCCGCTGCCCTTGAACCAGTGGGTCGGGGTGATGCCGGGCTTCGGGTTGTGGCTGTTGCGGATCAGCCGGCCGGTCAGCTCGGGCGGCAGGGTGCCCTCGACGGTGAGGCCGGTGGCGGTGATCTCGTCGGCGACGGGGGCGTAGTGGCCGGTCAGGTAGGGCTTGGCGGCGGTCATGGCAGGAGCCTTTCGCGGGGCGGAGCGGGCGGTGGGTCGGCGAGCGGGACGAGCGGGACGAGCGGGACGGCGGGGTGTGTCAGCGGGTGCGGCGCTCGGCCTCGGCCTTGAGGTGGCCGAGCCAGCCCTCCAGCGACTCCCGCAGCGCCCGCTCCAACGCCGCGGGCATGGCGTCGACCGGCGCGCCGCTCCAGGACTCCTCGGTCCGGACGGTCGTCCGGCCGTCCCCGGTCTCCTCGATCACCCACACGTGGACGCCCTCGATGCCGTTGGCCGGGCCGCCCCAGACGATCCGGGTGCCGGGGACCAGCTCCCGGACCGTGGAGGTGATCTCCAGGCCGTGGGTCCGCCAGGTGAACGAGGCGCCGGGGCCGCTCAGCGGGCCGACCTGGCGGGCCTCCTCGATGTCCGGGTTCCACTGCGGCCAGGCCTCGACGTCGGTGTGGACGGCCCAGACGGTGGCCGCCGGGGCGTCGACCGTGATGGCGAGGCTGACGATGACGGGGGCGGTGGTGTCGATGGTCTGCGTGGACACGGGAGTTCCTCTCCTTGGCGGGACTTCGGTGCGGTGCGGTGCAGTGCGATGCAATTCGGTGCAGTTCGGTGCAGTGCGGTACGGCCCGTGCGAGGCGGTGCGGCCCGTACGAGGTGGTGCGTGGGCGCGGTCAGCGGCGCCCGGGTGGGACCGGGGCGGGTGCCGCCGAGGTGGGCAGGACCGCGGCGGGTGCCGCCGGGGCGGGCCGGCGGAGCAGCAGGGGCGTGAGGGCCGCCGCCGCGGCGAGGACGGCCGCACCGCCCAGGAACGCGGCCCGGTAGCCGGCGGTGAGGGCCTCCGGGTGGGGCAGTCGGCCCTCCTGGCCTGCGGTGACGGCGGCCGCGAGGGTTCCGAGGACCGCCAGGCCGACCGCGCCGCCGACCTGGCGGGTGGTGTTCACCAGACCGCCGGCCAGCCCGGAGTCGGTCACCGGGACCCCGGCGACGGCGACGCCGGTGAGGAGGGAGAACGCCGCGCCCAGGCCGATCCCGACGGCGACGCTCGGGCCGAGCACGTCGGTCTGGTAGCCGCCGTCGGCGGCGATCCGGGATAGCCAGAGCAGCCCGGCCGCCTCGGTGAGCAGCGCGGCGGCCAGCACCGGGGCGGCGCCGAACCGGCGGGCGGCTCCGGGGGCCAGCGCCGAGCCGAGCATGTTGGCGGCGGCGAGCGGGAGCTGGCCGAGTCCGGCGGCCAGCGGGCCGTCCCCGAGGACCTGCTGCTGGTACAGCGGCAGGAGGTAGAAGAGCGCGATCCAGACCGAGCCGAGCAGGGCCATCAGCAGGTTCCCGGCGGCGACCTTGCCGGTGCGGAAGAGCCGCGGCGGCAGCAGCGGACTCGGGTGGCGGCGCTCGACCAGGACGAAGAGCCCGAGCAGTACGGCGGCCGCGGCCAGGGCGGCGAGCACCAGGGGGTCGGTCCAGCCGGCGCGGCGGGCGGCCGTCAGGGCCCAGACCAGGGCGGTCAGGCCGAGGGCGGCGGTGACCGCGCCGAGGACGTCGAGGCCTCCCCTCCCCCGTGGCCGCGCCTCGGCGCTCCGGGCGGGTGCGCCCGGGACCAGGGCGGCGGTCGCGGCGAGGACGAGCAGGGCGCCGACCGCGGTGGCGTGGAAGGTCCACGGCCAGCCGAGTGCCTGGGTGAGCACGCCGCCGAGCAGGACGCCGGCGGCGCCGCCCGCGCCGGAGACCGCGCCCCACACCCCGAGGGCCCGGCCGCGCCCGGGGCCGGGCGGGAACAGGTCCATCACCAGGGCGAGTGCGGCGGGGGCGACGGCGGCGGCGGCCAGGCCCTGCAGGGTCCGGGCGGTGATCAGCGCCGCCCCGGTGGGCGCCAGTCCGGCCGCCGCCGAGGCGGCGGCGAACAGGGCCAGCCCCGCGAGCAGGACGCGCCGCCGTCCCCGGAGGTCGGCGAGGCGGCCGCCGGCGAGCAGGAGCGCTCCGAAGGCGAGCCCGTAGGCGTTCACGACCCAGGACGCGCCGTCGTCGGTGAGTCCGACGCCGTCCCGGATGCGCGGGAGGGCCACGTTGACGATCGAGGTGCTGAGGATGACGACGAACTGCGCCCCGGCCAGTGCCGCCAGGCCGGCGGCCGGTCGACCCGGGGCCCGGCGGGCGGTCCGGCTTCCCTGCTGGATCACGGCTGCCTCCTCTCTCATTTATGAGTGATAGACCACTCACACTCGTGGCCGAAGAAACGGCGGCACCGTTCGGGCCGCCGTTCGCGGACCTCCGGCCCCGCCGGTGCGCCCGCCGCGTCGGCGGGCGGGCACGGGGGCGGGCACGGGGGCGGGTCAGTAGTGGGTGATGCCGGCCGCGAGGGTCCGCGTCCACGGCGCGTCCACGGCGTCCGCACCGATCGAGACGAGCAGGTGGCAGAGCATCCCCGTGGCGAAGAAGCCCTGGACCTGCTGGTCGTCCCCGCCGGAGGCGCCGCGCACGTACTCCACCGTCCGGGCGTACCCCTGCCGGACCGCCTCCCGGACGGCCGGCTCGGAGACCGCCGCCGCCTGGGCGTGCAGCTGGACCAGCATCAGGTCGTTGTCGGTGATCAGCTTGGCGTAGGCGTTCCCCATGGCGGCGAGCACCACCTCGGGCGAACTCCCGCCCGCCTCGGCCGCGCCCCGCTCCAGACTGCCCCGCACGCGGACGAAGCAGTGCTCGACCACCGCCACGAACAGGGCCTCCTTGCTCGGGAAGAGCCGGTAGACGTAGGCCTGCGAGATGCCCGCGGCCTTCGCCACCTCCGTGGTGGTGGTGCCGAAGTACCCCCGCGCGGCGAAGGCCCCGATGGCGGTGCGCAGCACCGTCTCGCGACGCTCCTCGGCGGTGGACAACTGGCGGGGTCGTTCCGTTTGCATGTGAGTACTCAACCACTCACACCTGTCGGCCGTCAACACCCCGTCAGGCCGCCACCACCGGGACACCCGCCGTCCGGCCCGCCAGCAGCGCCGCGAGGTGGTCGGCGCAGTCGACGGCGGCGGTGGCCATCGCCTTCCTGGTCATCCCGGCGACATGGGGGGTGAGCAGCGCGTTCGGCAGTCCGAACAGCGGCGAGGAGAACGCCGCGTGCTCGTGCGCGAAGGTGTCGACGGCCGCCGCCGCGAGCGGGTGCGCCGGATCGCGGAGCGCGTCGGCCAGCGCCCGTTCGTCGACGATGCCGCCGCGCGCGGTGTTCAGCAGGATCGCGCCGGGGCGCAGCAGGCCCAGCTCGGCCCGGCCGATCAGGCCCCGGGTCTGCGGCGTCAGGGGCAGGTGGAGCGAGACCACGTCGCTGCCCGCCAGCAGGGCGGGCAGCGACTCGGCCCGCCGGACGGGCGCCGGGGTCAGGTGCCGGGTGAGGGCCTGCACGGTCATGCCCAGGGCGCCGGCCCGGACGGCCAGGGCCCGGCCGGTCCGGCCCAGCCCGACGATGCCCAGGGTCAGCTCCGGGAGTTCGACGGCGGGGGCCGTCGGGGATCGCCAACTCCCCTGGTGGGAGGCGGCGTTGTGGGCGGCAAGATCGCGGGTCAGGGCCAGCAGCTGGGCCAGCGCGAACTCGGCGACCGCCTCCGCGTTCGACCCGGGCGTGTGGGTGACGGCGACGCCGTGCCGGGCGGCGGCCGCCAGGTCGACGTGGTCGGTGCCCGCCCCGGCCCGGCCGATCACCCGCAGCCGGTCGGCCGGCCCGGGCGCCGTCGCGGCGGCCAGGAACCCGGCGCGCAGCGGCACGCCCGCCCGGGACTTCACCGCGTGGTGCCCCTGCCCGCCCCGGACGGTCTCGGCGATCAGCGCCGCCTCGTCGAAGGGGTCGAAGTCGGTGAACGCGACCCGCCCGCCCCAGACCTCCCGTGCCCGCGCCCGGTCCGTCACCCGGCGGAGGTTGAGCGTGACCGACAGCCCGTGTCCGAGCAGCCGCGCCAGCTCGCGGTCGAGCAGCTCCCCCGGTGCCGCGTCCAGCAGCAGGACCCGCTGCCCGCCCGTGCCGGCCGGCCGCTCCCCGGTCCGCCCCGTGTTCCCGCCCACGCCGTCGCCCCTTCGCCCCTCGGCCCCTCCACCCCTCGGCCCCTTGGCCCGGTCGTCCGGCGGGCACCATCCTGCCAGCGGGCCCCGGGCACCCGGATGCCCGGGCACCCCGGAAGCCCCGGCGGCCCTACAGGCGGACGGCGAAGCGGGGGGCGGGGCGGACGGCGGGGGCCGGGGCCGGGGTGGCGGGGAGGATGCGGCGGAGCGGGGTGGGGGCGCCGCGCGGGGCCCATTCGCGCGGGTAGCCGAGGGAGACCTCGTGGAACGGGACGCCGTCGGTGCGGGTGGTGCGCGGGATGTGGAGGTGGCCGTAGACGACGGCCGCCGCGTTGAAGCGCCGGTGCCAGTCGGCGGTGTGCTCGGTGCCGCACCAGAGGGCGAACTCCGGGTGGCGGAGCACGTAGGTGGGGTCGCGGCGGAGCGGGAAGTGGTTGACGAGGACGGTCGGCACGGCGGGGTCGAGGGCGGCGAGGCGGCGTTCGGTGACGGCGAGCCGGGCGCGGCACCAGCTGTCGCGGTCGGGGTAGGGGTCGGGGTGGAGCAGGAACTCGTCGGTGCACACCACACCGGCGGCGTGGGCGGCGGCGAGCGCGGCGGCCTTGGTGGTGGTGCCGCGCGGGCGGAAGGTGTAGTCGTACAGGAGGAAGAGCGGGGCGACGGCGACCGGGCCGCCGGGGCCGGTCCAGACGGGGTACGGGTCCTCGGGGGTCGAGACGCCGAGGCTGCGGCAGAGGTCGACGAGGGCGCGGTAGCGGGCGTCGCCGCGCAGCTGGACCGGGTCGTCGGGCGGGGTCCACAGTTCGTGGTTGCCGGGCGCCCAGACGACCTTGGCGAAGCGCTCGCTCAGCACCCGCAGGACGCGGGCGATGTCCTCGAAGCGTTCGGACACGTCGCCCGCGACGATCAGCCAGTCGTCGTCGGAGGCGGGGCGCAGGCGGTCGACGACGGCCTGGTTCTCGGCGTAGCCGACGTGCAGGTCGCTGGTGGCGAGCAGGGACCCGCTCATCGGCGTGCCTCCACGAGGTTGGTGGCGTCCAGGAGCCGGCGGGTGTAGGGGTCGGCGGGCCGGTCGAAGAGCCGCTCGACGGGCGCGGTCTCGACGAGCCGGCCGTCCTTCATGACGGCGACCCGGTCGGCGAGGTGCTGGACGACGCCGAGGTCGTGCGAGATGAAGAGCAGGGCGAGGCCGAGGTCGCGGCGCAGGTCGGCCAGCAGGTCGAGGATCTGCGCCTGGACGGAGAGGTCGAGGGCGGAGACCGGTTCGTCGCAGACCAGCAGGGTCGGCGCCGGGGCCAGCGCCCGTGCGATGGCGACGCGTTGGCGCTGGCCGCCGGAGAGTTCGGTCGGGCGGCGGTCGAGGAGGGTGGCGGAGAGGCCGACCTGGTCGAGCAGCTCGGTGATCCGCCGCCGCCGTTCGGCGCCGCGCGGCACACCGGCGCGGGCGGCGGCCTCGGCGACGACGCGCTCCACGGTGAAGCGCGGGTCGAAGGAGCCGAGCGGGTCCTGCTGGACGGCCTGGATGCGGAGGCGGTCGGCACGCCGGCGGCGTTCGGGCAGTTCGCTCCACGGGCGGCCGGCGAGGTGGACGGTGCCGGTGTCGGGGCGCTCCAGGCCGAGGACGATCCGGGCGGCGGTGGTCTTGCCGGAGCCGGACTCGCCGACCAGGCCGAGCGTCTCGCCGGGGTGGAGGTGGAAGGAGACCTCCTGGACCACGGGGCGGCCCGCGAAGGACTTGCCGATCCGGTCGACGTCGAGCAGGAGCCCGGTGTCGGAGGAGGGCGGGGCCTCGGTGAGGGCGACCGGTTCGCGGACGGTGAGCGCCGCCGCCTTGGGGTGCCAGCAGCGGGCGCCGAGCGAGTCCACCGGCGGCAGGGTGCTCCGGCAGGTCGGGTCGGCGGCGGCGCAGCGGGCCGCGTACGGGCAGCCGCCCGGGTCGGGGGCGGCCTGCCGGAGCGGTGCGGGGGCGAGCCGGGTGCCGCGGGTGCGGGCGCCGGGGACGGCGTCGAGGAGGGCCCGGGTGTAGGGGTGGCGGGGGTCGGTGAGCAGGCGTTCGGTGGGGCCGGTCTCGACGATCCGGCCGCCGAACATGACGGCGACCCGGTCGGCGAGCCGGGCGACCACCGACAGGTCGTGGCTGATCAGCAGCAGGGCGGTGCCCTGTTCGCGGAGACCGTCGAGCAGGTCCAGCACCTGGGCCTGGACGGTGACGTCGAGGGCGGTGGTGGGCTCGTCGGCGATCAGCAGGTCGGGCTCACCGGCGAGCGCGGAGGCGATCAGGGCCCGCTGGCGCAGGCCGCCGGAGAGCTGGTGGGCGTACTGGGCGGCGCGGCGTCCGGGCTCGGGGATCCCGGCGCGTTCGAGGAGCGCTCGGACCCGGGTGGGGATCTCCTCGCGGCCGGCCAGGCCGTGCACCCGCAGCGGCTCGGCGACCTCGGCGCCGACGGTGCGCAGCGGGTCGAGCGAGACCAGGGCGTCCTGGAGGACGAGGCCGATCCGGCGGCCGCGCACCCCGCGCCACTCGGCCTCGGTGAGGGCGGTGAGGTCGCGGCCGTCGAAGGCCAGCCGGTCGGCGGTGACGGTGGCGGGCGCGCGGCCGCCGGGCCCGGCGGCCGCGCCGGTGAGGCCGACCAGGGTCCGGGCGGTGACGCTCTTGCCGGAGCCGGACTCGCCGACCACGGCCAGGCACTCGCCGCGGTCGAGGGTGAACGAGACGTCCCGCACGGCGTGCACGGGGCCGAACCGGACGTCGAGCCCGTCGACGGTGAGCAGGGGCGCCGTTCCGGCGGGCGCGGCTGCGGACTGCCCGGCTCCGGCGGGCGCGGCTCCGGCGGGCGTGAGGGCCTGCTTCGGGGCCTGTGCGGGCGTCATGCCTCGGTCCTCCGGGTGAAGCGGGCCTGGGCGCGGCGGCCGAGGACGTTGACGACGAGGGCGGCCGTGGTGATGGCGGCGCCCGGGAACACGCCGATCCACCAGGCGGTGGCCAGGAAGCGGCGCCCCTGGGAGAGCATCGCGCCCCACTCGGGGCTGGGCGGCTGCGGGCCGAGGCCGAGGAAGCTCAGCCCGGAGGCGGCGATCAGCGCGGTGCCGAAGCCGACGGCGGCGAGCACGAGCATCGGTCCGACGGCGTTCGGCAGGACGTGCCGGACGATCAGCAGCGGGCGCGGCAGACCGAGTCCGACCGCCGCCTCGACGTATCCGGAGCGGCGGACGACCAGGGTCTCGGCGCGGACGATCCGCGCGTACCCGGGGACGAAGGCGATCGCGATGGCGAGCATCACGTTGAGCGAGCCGGTGCCGAGAATGGTGACGGCGAGCAGGGCGAGCAGGATCGGCGGGAGCGCGAGCAGGATGTCCGCGAGCCGCATCAGGGCCTGGTCGGCCCAGCGGCCGCCGAGTGCGGCGGCGAGCCCGAGCGCGGTGCCGCCGGCGACCGCGAAGACGGTGGCGCCGAGGCCCAGCAGCAGGGACGGCCGGGCCCCGTGCAGGACGCGGGCGAACAGGTCGCGGCCGAGCTGGTCGGTGCCGAACCAGTGCTCGGCGCCCGGAGGGGTGAGCGCCTCGACCGGGTGGGTCTCCACGGGCGAGGCGGAGGTGAGCAGCCCGGGCACGAGGGCGGCGAGGACCAGCAGGGCGAGCACGGTGACGGCGAGCGCGAAGCCGATCCGGCGGGCGAGCGGCGCGGCGGCGGCCCACCGGGAGGGGCTGGTGGCACGGGAGGGGCGGGAGGCGCGGGTGAGGCGGGTGGCACGGGTGGCACGGGAGGCCGGGGTGGCCGGTCCGTCCGGACCGGCCGGGCCGCCCCGGTCCCCGGGAGCGGGCCGGTCCCCCGGTCCGGGCGAGTCCCCCCGTCCGGGCGGATCGGCCGGGTCGGCAGTGGCAACGGTGTTGTGGGACATGGGAGTTCAGCCGTTCCTCAGCCGTGGGTCGATGACGAGGTAGAGCAGGTCGACGAGGGTCGAGATGACCACGAAGACCAGCGCCGAGAGCAGGACCAGCCCGATCACCAGCGGCAGGTCCTTGTTGGTGGTGGCCTGGAGGGTGAGCGCCCCGATCCCCGGCCGGCCGAAGACCGACTCGACCAGCACCGCGCCGCCCAGCAGCGAACCCGTCAGCCAGCCGGTCAGGGTGACCACCGGCACGGCGGCGTGGCGCAGTCCGTGCCGGAGCACCACGGCCGCCGAACCGAGCCCGCGCGAGCGGGCGGTGAGCGTGAACGGCCGCCCGAGCGCCGCCTCCAGGCCCTCGCGCAGCACCTGGGCGAGCATCCCCGCCACCGGCAGCGCCAGCGTGACCGCGGGCAGCACCAGGGCGGCGAACCCGTCGTCCCCCGCGACCGGGAAGATCCGCAGCTGGAAGGAGAACGCGGTGAGCATCAGGATGCCGATCCAGTAGGACGGGCTGGAGACGGCGAGCAGTTCGGCGAACGAGCTGAGCGCGCGCAGGGCCGGCCGCCGCCCGGCGGTGCCGACGGCGGCGACCAGCGCCAGCACCACCGCCAGCGCCAGGGCGGTCAGGCCGAGTTCGACGGTCGGCCCGAGCTGCTCGCCGATCAGCTCCGCGACCGGCCGCTGGAGCTGGTAGGACTCGCCGAGGTCACCGGTCAGCAAGTGGCCTATGTAGGTGGCGTACTGGACCGGCACCGGCCGGTCCAGGCCGTACTGCTCCTGGATCGCCGCCTTGACCTCGGGGCTGGCGGCGGTGCCCGGACCGAGCATGACCGTCACCGGGTCGCCCGGGATCAGCTGGAGCGCGGCGAAGGCCACGGTGGCCGCTCCGAGCAGCACGGCGAGCGCACCGAGCAGGCGGCGCAGGACGGCGCGCAGGACGCGGACGGCGGCGGGCGGGCGGACGGCCGCCGGGGTGGCGGCGGCCGTCGGGTGGGTGGTGGTCATCCCTCAGTCCCAGGAGTTCGGGTGGCTGGTCCGGGGACCCGCGCGGCGGGCTTCGCCGCGACGGGTCGTCCGGGTGCTCGATCGGTCCGTCCGGATGCCCACCGGGCCCGTCCGGAAGGTCACTTGGCGAGCCAGGCGTCGTGGAAGGCGAGCCAGGTGTTCGGGTCGGCGGTCAGGCCGCGGACCTTCGAGGAGGTGCCGACCACGGCGGTGCGCACGTACAGCGGGACGATCAGGCCGAGGTCGATGGCACGCTGCTGGGTCTTGCCGTAGACGTCCTGGCGGACGGTCTTGTCGAACGTCCCCTTGCCCGTCGTGGTCCACTCGTCGAGCTGGGCGTCCTGATAGAAGGTCGCGTTCTGGCCGCCGGTGGACGGCTTGCTCGCGCTGTGGAAGTAGAGCCGCAGCACGTCCGGGTCGAACCGGGCCCAGCTGTAGTCGGCGATGTGCTCCTTGCCGCCGTACGTGTTGGCGATGAAGGTGCCGATGTCCAGGCGGGGCCGGGTGATCTCGACGCCGATCTTCTTGAGGTCGGCCTGGATCGCCTGGCCGAGCGTCTCGCGCTGCTCGCGGACGAACTCGGCGGGCGGCAGCGGCCACTCCAGGGTGAGCCGCTTGCCGTCCTTGGTGCGGTAGCCCTCACCGTCCCGGGCCGTCCAGCCCGCGTCGTCCAGCGCCTTGTTGGCCGCAGCCTGGTCGTACGGCCAGGACTTCTCCAGCGCCTTGTTGTAGTACGGGGTGCTCGGCCCGACCGGGCTCCAGGCGCGCTTGTAGACGCCGAAGTAGACGGACTGGACGTCGGTGTCGAGGTCGATGCCGCGCTGGACCGCCTTGCGCACCAGCGGGTCGTCCAACGGGGCCTTGCTGGTGTTCAGGACGAGGCCGTAGTTGGCGCCGGGCGCGTCGGTGGCGATGGTGCGCAGCTTCGGGTCTCCCTGCACGGTCTTGACGTCGGCCGGCGGGATCGGCTCGGCCACCTGCACCTGGCCGCTGTTGAGCGCGCCGACCCGGACGGAGTCCTCGGTGAGGAAGCGGATGGTGAGCTTCTCCAGGTACGACGGCCCCTGGTGGTTGGCGCTCGGCGGCGCCCAGTTGTAGTCGGGGTTGCGGGTGAAGACGGCGCTCTGGCCCTTGGTGTAGCTGCTGAACACGAACGGGCCGGTGCCGACGTCGGCCGGACCGCCGGCGCCCAGCTTGGAGCCGTTCTCCTTGATCGCCTTCGGCGAGTAGAAGCCCAGGTAGGCGGTGCTGGCGGCCTGCAGGAACGGTGCGAACGGCTCGCTGAAGGAGACCTTGACGGTCCGCGTGTCGACCACCTCGGTGCCGGTGTACGGGCCGAGCAGGCTCGCCGCGTACTGGGACTTGGTCTCCTTGGCCACGATCCGGTCGAAGTTGGCCTTCACCGCCTCCGCGTCGAACGGCGTGCCGTCGGTGAACTTGACGCCGTCGCGAAGGTGGAAGGTGTAGCTCTTGAGGTCCGGCGTGATCTCCCAGGAGGCCGCGAGCCAGGGCTTGAACTCGCCCGTCGCGTCCTGGTGGACGAGCGAGTCGAAGACGTTGCGCTGGATGGCTCCGGTGATGTCCTGCTGGCTGACGTGGATGTCGAAGGAGATCGGCTCGACGTCGGTGGCGTAGGTCAGCGCCCCGCCCTGGACCGGCTTGTCGGCGGCGCCGTCCTGGGCCGCTCCCGGACCTCCGGAGCCGGAGCCTGAGCTGCAGCCGGCCAGAAGCAGCACCCCGGCAGTGAGGGCGGCGAGCAGCGGGATGGGCCGGGGCCCGGTGATGGGCATGCTGATGACTCCGTCTTGGTGGGAGGGGCGGGCTGGGGAATGCCGAGAAGCTATCGGCGGGCCGACCCCCGCGGACCCCTACCGGACCCCTAACCCGCCCCCTTAGTACTGCGAGCACAGTCAAGGAGCCCGGCCTCAGTGTTTGTCGTGTCCGCCGGCGAGCAGACCTCCTCCGGCAGCCCGGGCAGCGGCGCGGCGGCAAGTTCTGCCGGGCCCGAGGGCCTTCGCTTCAAATCTCCTCAAGCGACTTCATCCGCTCAGGGGATTTCAACCGCCATCTCCATGGCGTCGAGGTGCCCGGCGACTATGACAGCCCTGGGATCGTTCATTTCCTCGAATATCCGCCGCGCCTGGGTCCAGCTATCGCGCGCCGCGCCCACGTGGTCGAGGCAGAGGTGCACCTCACCGAGACTGTCGAGCATTGCGGCTTCAAGTTGCCAATGTCTGATCGACCGGAAGAGCGTCACACTCTGCTCGTAACAGGAAAGTGCTTCCGTGTACTTCCCGAGGTCCTGATGTATTTCTCCGAGGGTGGACAGGGCAAGCCCCTCGACGTACGGGTCGGCGAGTACGCGACTTATGGCAAGGGCCTGGTCGGCGCAGGTGATCGCTTGCTGGAAGCGGCGCAGGCTTCGATAGGTGTCGCCGAGGTTGTTGAGTTCGATGCTCTCGTTGTACCGGTCGCCCGGCTCGCCGTGGATGGCGACGGACTGCCGGTAGAAGCCGACCGCTTCGGTGTGGCGGTCCTGGCGGGCGTAGGCGAGTCCGATGCTGCCGAGCGTCGCACCCTCACCGGAGCGGTCCTGGATGCGGCGGCGGATCCGCAACGCCTCGTGGAGGCAGGACAGCGCCTGGTCGGACTGTCGAAGCTCAAGATGGGCGAGTCCCAGGTTGGAGAGGATCCAGCTCTCGCCGTAGGGGTCGGCGGCCAGGCGGGCGCTGCGGGCGGCCAGTTCGTGCGTGGCAACCCAATCGGACCAGTACTTTCGGATGTTGAAGAGGCGCTGCAGTGTCCCGGGCAGTTTCCAGGCGATGTCGTGCGCGCCCGTTTCGACTGCCTGCCGGCCGGCCGCTATGAGATTGCCCCGCTCGCGCTCACACCAGTCCAGTGCGTGGTCGTACGTGGCGAGGGTCAGCGGCTGATTGAGCTGGTGCCAGGGACCGGGATCGATCCGCCTGCGCTGGGGGGCCAGTAGGGCTGCGGCGGCGGCGAGTTCGATACTGGAGCCGGCCACGAGGCCCATGAGGCGGAACGCTCGGGCTGCCGCGGAGCGGTGGCGGGTCGACAGAGTGGCGTAGCTGACCCGGAAGCTGACACGTACGGCGAGGTCGCCGACCTGGAGTTCGTCCAAGCGGCGGCGCTGGTCGGTGAGCCGGTCCGCCAGGTACTCGATGGTCCAGTTCGGGCGCGAGACGAGGCGTGCGGCGGCGATGCGGATCGCGAGGGCAGACCCGCACATGCGGCCGGCACGAGCCTCGTCGCGTCGGGTTCGGGCGCGGTTCGCGCCGGGCCGACGATCCGCGTGGACAGGTCCTGGGCCTCGGCCGGAGGCAGGCATTCCAGGCCCAGGTGGGAGGCGCCCGCCAGTGCGGGAAGGCTGTTGCGGCTCGTGATCAGAACGCGACTGGTACCCCTTCCCGGTACCAAGGGGCGTATCTGCTCTGCGTCCCGCGCGTCGTCCAGCAGGATGAGCAGGCACTGGTCCGCCACGAGCGTGCGGTAGAGGCCGATGCGCTCCTCAAGGGTTCTGGGGACGGCCGGCGCGGCCACGCCGAGGTCGCGCAGGAATCGACCGAGGACGTCGAACGGTCCATCGTCACGCAGGAGCCGGACGGCGGGGTGTCGGTCGGCGAGAACATGGGCAACGGATTCACCAACTACCACCGCATCACCGGCCCCAACTTCGCCGACTACTTCGGCCGCATGCACTTCGCCGGCTAGTACCCGACGTCTAGTACCAACGCCGTTCAGATAGGCGTGGGACTCGTTCGTCAAGGCCGGTAGGCAGAACAGCGGAGCTCCCGTAGAAGAGGTCTGTCACTCCAAGGCATCCTCACTACGCGTCCGCGTCCGCGTCCGCGTCCGTCCGCTGCGGATGCGGACACGGGCGCGGACGCGGAGGCCGGAGCGGCTGCCGGTCAGGCGTCGTGGTGGGGACGGCGCGGGTAGCGGGGGACGGAGCGGCGGAAGGCGATCCGCCAGCCGTCCGGGGTGCGGGTGTAGACGTCGAAGTAGTCGCCGTTGTGGACCTTGCCGTCGGGCAGGATCGCCAGGTAGCGGCTGCGGCCCCGGACGGTGCCGTCCTCGTCGACGGTGAGCACCGAGTCCAGGGTCTGGTGGTCCGGGTGGTCCTGCCCCAGATCGCGGGCGAACACCCGGATCTTCTCCAGGCCGGTGAACACCGCTCCGGTGCGCGCGAGTTCGATCACGCCGTCCTCGGCGAACACCTCGGCCAGTGCCTCGGCGTCCGCGTTGTCGAAGGCGTGCGAGAAGCGGGCGAGCAGCTGGCGCAGCTGCTCGGCGTCGGCCGGGGACAGTGCGGGGGCGGTCATGGGCGGTCCTCCTGAGGGTCGGTTCTGCCGAGCGGAGCGGGGCCCGGCCGGCGACGGTGCCGGCCGGGCCCCGGGGAACGGAACGGTGCGGAACGGGGCGGGGCGGGCCCGAGCCGGTGGGGTCAGACGGTGGCGGGGGCCAGCTGCTGGACGATGCCCAGGCGGTCGGGCAGCACGTTGTAGCGGACCACCTTGCCGTCACGGACGGTCAGCCAGCTGATGCTGTGGCCGACGAAGGACCGGCCGGTGGCCGGGACGCCGAAGACCGGGCCGACGTGCACGCCCTCGATCCGCCAGAAGGCGATCACCCGGTCGCCCTCCGCCACCAGGTCCTCGACGACCGCCTTGACGTCGCGGACGTTCTCCCAGAGCCAGCGCAGGTGCTCGCGGAAGTCCTCCCGGGTGCCGCTGCCGCCGGGGCCGACCCGGGTCTCGTCGGCGGCGTCCTCCGCGACCAGCTCCTCCAGCAGCTCGACCCGCTGCTCGCTGACCAGCTCGTGGTAGTACCGCTCGACCAGGGCCTTGTTCGCCTCGATGCTCATCGGTCTTGCTCTCCTCGTCAGTTGGGAAAAATCAGGGGTACTCGGTGGTACTAGGTGGAACTCGGGGGTACTTCGGTGTCGCGGCCCCGCCGTGCCGGGGTCAGCGCCCCCGGGCCGGTGGCGGCAGCAGGATGCCGCCGTTGGCGCTCAGGCCGCCGTCGACGGGGACGGTGACCCCGGTGACGTAGGACGCCGCCGGGGAGGTCAGGAACCAGACCACCTCGGCCTGTTCACGCGCCTCGGCCCAGCGCTGGGCGGGGATGCGGCGGGTGATGAACGCCGAGAACTCCGGGTCGGCGACCTGCCCCGCGGTCAGCCCGGTGACGGTGCCGCCGGGCGCGATCGCGTTGATCCGGATGCCCTCGGCGGCGTAGTCGATGGCCGTCCCCCGGACCAGGTTGATCACGGCCGCCTTGGTGGCGTTGTACGCCCAGGTACCCGGGTCGCCGCGCAGGCCGGAGACCGAGGAGGTGGCTACGATCGCCCCTCCACCGGCCTCCCGCAGCGCCGGCACCGCCGCCCGGATGCCCAGCACCACGCTGCGCACGTTGACGGCGAAGAGCCGGTCGAACCGCTCGACCGCACCCGGGGCCTCCAGCGGACCGCCGCCTCCGGTGCCGGCGTTCAGCACCGCCGCGTCCAGCCGGCCCCACCGCTCCTGGGCCAGGGCGACCGCCGCGACGTTGGTCTCCTCCGAGGACACGTCGCCCGCCAGCGTCGCCACGCCGTCCAGCTCGGCCAGTACCTCCAGTCCCGCCTTGTCGACGTCCACGGCGACCACTCGGTGGCCGCGCTCCGCGAACAGCCGGACCGTCGCCTCGCCGATCCCCGACGCCGCTCCGGTGACCAGCACTACGGGCTCCGTCATGCCCGCTCCTTCCTCTCGTTGTTGGTGTCGCGCCGTTGTCGGTGTCGCGCCGCCCGCCCCGGGTGTCGTGCCCGGTGCACCCGGGCCCGGTGCGCCCGGGACGGGCGGCCCTGCTCGGTGTGCTCGGCACCGCTCGTCGTGCTCGGTTGCACTCGGCACCGCTCGTCGTGCACGGGTGCGCCGCTCGGTGCGTTCAGGTCCGTTCGAGGCGGTCGATCCACCCGCGGACGGCGTCCGCCGTCGACGGGGTGTGCTGCTCCAGCACCGTGAAGTGGTCTCCCGGGATGTCCTGCACCTCGTGCGGCACCGGCCAGTAGGCCCGCCAGTCCTCGCGCTCCGTCGCGTCCACCACCATGCCGCGCAGCGGGGTGTCGGCGCGCAGGGCGAGGATCGGCGCGGTGACCGGGCTGGGTGCCCAGCCGGCGAAGACGTTGTTGTAGCCGCCCATCGAGGTGAGGCTGGAGTCGCTCCAGATCATGTCGTACTGCTCGATCCGGTCGATCATGCCGCCGAGCATCGCGTGCAGCCACCACTCGCCCATGCCCTCGCGCGCGGCGCTGTCCATCGGGTACGAGTCGACCAGGACCAGCCCGGCGACCGCCCGTCCGCGCGCCTCCAGCCGCTCGGTGACGGCCTGGGCGACGCACCCGCCCATCGAGCGGCCGATGATGACGAACGGCCGCTCCTCTCCGACCAGTTCGAGCACGGTCTCGGTGTGCATGGCGAGGTAGGTGTCGATGTCGTCGGGCAGGCGGTCCGACGGGTCCCAGCCCGGGGACGGCACCACGAAGACGTCGCGCTCGCCCTGGAAGGCGTGGCCGAGCCGGGCGTACTCGTGCGGTCCGGAGATCGCACTCAGCGCGGGGAACGCGACGACGGCCAGTTCGCCCTCGCCGGTTGCGAGTCGGATCGGCTTGAGGGCGTGCTCGGCGCGCTCGTCGGCGCCGAACCGGGACCGCAGGTGGGAGGCGACGCCGATCAGCGCGGACGCCTCGGGGAAGCTGCCCTGGGCGGCCAGCCGCCGGTAGAGCGTGGAGAGCGGGTGGCGCGGGTCGTCCGCCGGGCCGCCCGCCCCGCTCCCGGCGACGGCCGGTCCGGCCGGTCCGCCCGCCGCCGTACCGACCTGGGCGATGCCGACCGCCGCCGGTCCGCCGGCGGCCAGCTGCTCCGTGATCAAACCAGCCAGGTGTTCGGCCAGTTGGGTCGGATCGGGGTGGTCGAAGGTGATCGTCGGGGCGAGCCGCAGACCGGTGGCGGCGGTGATCCGGTTGCGCAGCTCCACCGCGCTCAGGGAGTCGAGGCCCAGCTCGTTGAAGGGCCTGGCGGCCGCGACGGCCTCGGGGTCGCTCCCGAGCACGCCCGCCACCTCGGTGCGGACCAGCGCCAGCACGGCGGCCGGCCGCTCCGCTTCGGCCAGCACGGCCAGCCGGGACAGCAGCGCGGGCGCCCCGCCACCGGTCGCCGCCCTGGCGACCCGGCGCGGCGGCGGGGCGAGGGTGCGCAGCACCGCCGGGACGGGCTGCTGGGCCCGGACGGCGCCCAGGTCCAGCGGAACGGCCACCAGGTAGCCGGCGTCCACCGTCGCGGCCGCCTCGAACAGGCGGGTGCCGCGCTCGGTGGAGATCGTCCGCAGCCCGGCCCGGGCGGCCCGGCGGAGGTCCGCGTCGGTCAGGTGGCCGGTGATGCCGCTGGCTTCCTCCCACTGGCCCCAGGCGAGGGACTGGGCGGGCAGGCCGATGGAGCGGCGGTGGGCGGCGAGCGCGTC
>NZ_JBWKAW010000027.1:0-139692 GCF_056437345.1 Kitasatospora sp. NPDC042419 | reverse complement strand
ACGCTGTTCGTGCTGAACCGCCCCGACGCCCTGCCCGGCGCCGACCGGACCGCCCAGGGCCGGGTCGCCCCGGCCGACGGCACCGCCCCGGCCCCCCCCCCCGCCCCCCGCCCCCCCCCCCCCCCCCCCCCCCCCCCCCCCCCCCCCCCCCCCACGACCGGCTGTGGTTTCCCGGCCCGGGCTCCGCCCGACGATGCCGTGGCCGGGTGTCGTGTCGGTCGCGGTTCTGTTCAACCAGTGCGTCCGCGGCAGTTGAACGCGCACTCGGGGCACCGCGGGTGCCGTCTGCCCGGGAATGCGCCGGGCGGTTGCCCGGTTACGGGTGGCTGGATCGTTCGCTCTCACTCAAGCGCCGATCGGCCGGTTCCCGGAGACGGCTCGACACTGCTGTTCCCTGAGGGGACTATGGGGTCCGAGCGTTCGGGAGTTACTCGTGTGACTACTGTAAGTAGGGGGAGGTGCAGTCCATCTGAGCCGTTGTCAGCTCCTTTGGCGGCGGTTTCCGACTTCTTCCGACTTGAGGGGGGTTTGTCCGATTCCCGATCGCCCATGGCGTTCGGACACGCTGCCCCGTGAAGAGTGCGGCCCTTCCGGTTCCGGCCGGGTGGGCTCTTCGTAAGCCGGCTTGAGCAGCTATCCGATGGGGGAACGAGTATGGTTCGGCCCAGTGCCGATGGGTTGGATTCTGTACGATTCAGTTCGGATGTCGATCCGATCCGAGCCGTCACGGTCGTGCGGACCCGTGATCGAGACGTGGTGTCCCTCCCCATCGCCCTGCTCGTACCCGGGGAGTCACCCCGGCTGGGCGGGCAGGACACGGCACACGTGAGTCGGCTGGCGGAGCTCGACGAGCTTCCCCCCATCCTCGTGGACCGCCGCTCCATGCGGGTGATCGACGGCATGCACCGCCTGCTGGCAGCCTGCTTCAACGGCCGGGAGACGATCGAGGCGGAGCTCTTCGACGGTACCCCGGAGGAGGCGTTCCTCCGCGCGGTCGAGGCGAACGTGACGCACGGCCTCCCGCTCTCCCAGGAGGACCGCCGGGCCGCGGCCGCGCGGATCGTCGAGGCCCACCCGCAGATGTCGGACCGGGCCATCGCCCAGGCCTCGGGCCTGGGCACGAAGTCGGTGGCCGCCATCCGGCGGACCCTCCCCGGAGCGGCCGCCCAACTGGCGGTCAGGGTCGGGCGGGACGGCAAGGTCCGGCCGCTGAGCAGCGCCGAGGGCCGCCGGCGGGCCGCCGAGCTGATCGCCGAGAATCCCGAGGCCTCGCTGCGGGAGGTGGCGCGGCAGGCGGGGATCTCGCCGGCGACGGTGAGTGACGTCCGCAAGAGGCTGCTGTCCGGGGAGTTGCCGTTCGTGGAGCGCCGGCCGGTCCACATGGCCCCGGCCGTCGACGAGGCCTCGCCGTCCGCCCCCGACCAGATGCTCAGGCCGCGGAGTGTCCGGAAGGTGCGGCTGGTGCAGCCGGACCCGGTGGCGTTGATGGAGAAGCTGCTGCGAGACCCTTCCCTGCGCCACAAGGAGGAGGGGCGTCACCTGTTGCGCCTGCTCCAGCAGAACGCGCTCGACGACCAGGCGTGGGCCAAGCTGGCCGCCGTCGTCCCCTCCCACTGCCGCGACCTCGTCGTCGACCTCGCGCGCCAGTACGCGGAGACCTGGATGGAGTTCGCGCAGGAGCTGGACCAGGCCATCCACGCCGTGGGCGACGACGTCCG
The DNA here is from genome assembly GCF_056437345.1 of Kitasatospora sp. NPDC042419. Taxonomy (NCBI): domain Bacteria; kingdom Bacillati; phylum Actinomycetota; class Actinomycetes; order Kitasatosporales; family Streptomycetaceae; genus Kitasatospora; species Kitasatospora sp. NPDC042419. Next base: position 137,974 of record NZ_JBWKAW010000027.1, on the reverse strand, counting down.
CGTGCCGCAGCAGCGGGTCGACATGGGTGCGTAGGCGCGGTCCCGGGACGGGAGCGGCCGGCACCGTCCCCGCAACCGCCCGGACGCGACGGCCGGTCGAGTGCTCCGTTCCGCGGGTCGCACCGGTCGCGGTCGGCGTCGGTCTGATGTATCGACAAGACGCGTGACCCGTACCACGATTGGGGTTCTCGTGACTGGGACGCGTCAGAGAGGACGGCCTCGCACCTGAGGCGGTGGCGGTGAGCGGGGCGGCGGGGAAGGGGAGAGCCGCGACATCCGGACGGTCGACCGCTCCGGAGACGTGGCCTGGGGCGAGCAGCACGTGCGTACAGCTATACCAACGGGGTGAAACACTGTGAGCAAGTCCATCGTCAGACCGACCGATCCCCTGGACAGCGTGACGGCCGGTGGTCCGGAGGATCGCGCCAGGCCGGGCAGTACCCTCCCGCGGGAGGTCATGACGGTACCGATCGCGATCCTCCTTCCCGGGGACTCACCCCGGTCGCAGGAGAGGGACGCCGAGCACGTCGCCAGACTGGCGGAGCTCGACGCGCCGCTGCCCCCGATCCTGGTCGATCGCCGCACCAGGCGGGTGATCGACGGGATGCACCGCCTGCTGGCCGCTGCGCTCAAGGGCCAGGAGTCGATCGCCGTCGAGTTCTTCGACGGCAGCGCCGAGGACGCCTTCCTGCGCGCCGTCGAGGCCAACGTGGCCCACGGTCTTCCGCTGTCGCAGGCCGACCGGCGCAGAGCCGCGGAGCGGATCATCCGGTCCCACCCCGAGCGGTCGGACCGGGCGATCGCACGGTCCGCCGGGCTCGGTGCCCGGACGGTGGCGAACATTCGACGAGGCATGGCCGGCTCCGGTGAGCAGCCGGTCTCGCGCGTCGGACTCGACGGCAAGGTCCGTCCGTTGAGCGGTGCGGAGGGCCGGCGGCGGGCCGCCGAGCTGATCGCCGAGAATCCGACGGCCACGCTGCGCGAGGTGGCGCGGCGTGCCGGCATCTCACCGGCCACGGTCAGCGACGTCCGCAAGCGGCTCGACTCGGGACAGCCTCCCGTCGCAGCCGAGGCGCCCGGCCCGAGCGGCGGCGGACCGGCCTCGGCCGGCGGGCCGAAGGCCGAACGCCGGGTGCCGGCGGCGCCGCCCGCGCCGACCGCCGTCCTGGAGAAGCTGCTGCGGGACCCCTCGCTGCGGCACAAGCACGAGGGGCGGCAACTGCTGCGGCTGCTCCAGCAGAACGCCATCGGGATGAGGGAGCGGTCCGCGCTGACCGCCGCGGTGCCGTCGCACTGCGGCTCCCTGGTGGTGGACCTCGCGCGCCAGTGCGCCGAGACGTGGATGGAGTTCGCGCGGGAGCTGAACGAGGGGTCGCAGCCCTCGGAGCGCAGGGCGGCCGGCTGAACCCTGCCGCAGGAGGCCGGGTGCGGGCGGGCCGGTGTGCCCTCCGCCCTGCTGTACTTCCGTCCGGCTCGGACGGGTCGTGCCGGTGGGCTCGGCCGGACCGGCGCTACGGCCTGCACCGCGTGGTGCAGGCCGTAGCCTTTCTGCCGACGGCCGCGGAGGACCGCACCCCCTCCCGCGGCAGGTGATCCACGTCACGGGAACCCGCCGCCGCTCCCCGGACAATGGAATGACGTGAACCATCCACTGCACGACCGGCTACGTGCCGGGGAGCCCGAAGCATTCCGCGAACTGTTCCGCGACCACGCCCGGCTGGTCCACCGGCACGCGGTGCGCGTGACCGGGGACTGGGCGCTCGCCGAGGACGTCGTCTCGCTGACCTTCCTGGAGGCGTGGCGGCTGCGCGGCAAGCTCCGCGACGAGGGCGACAGCCCGCGCCCCTGGCTCATGGGCATCGCCGTGAACGTGCTGCGCAACGCCACCCGCGCGGCCCGGCGCCACGCCGGTGCGATGGCGCGGCTGCCCGCGGACAAGGCCGTCCCGGACTTCGCCGACGAACTCGTGGGCCGGATGGCCGACGCCGATCAACTGGCGGCCGCTCAGCGGGCGCTGGCGCGCCTGAGGCGGTCCGAGCGCGAGGTGTTCGCGCTGTGCGTGTGGTCCGGGCTCGGCTACGCCGAGGCCGCCTCGGCCCTCGGCGTGCCGGTCGGGACCATCCGCTCCCGCCTCTCGCGCGCCCGCACGAGGCTGCGCAAGCTCGCCGACGAGGAACTGCGTACCGCACGCGGAAAAGCGGAACCGGTCCGGCCCGCCGGACAAGCACAGAGCAGCCGCACCCCTGCGGCCCGGTCGCACGAGGAGACGTACCGATGATCCGCAACACACGGCGGCGCGACGAACCGCTGGACCACGCGGAGCTGGCCCGTCTGCTGCCCGCACCGGCCGACCCGCAGTTGGCGCCCGAGCGCCTCCTGCTGCTTGAGGAGCACCTCATGAACGAGGTCCACCGGACCCACCCGGACACCGCCTCCGTACCCGCCCCGACCCCGACCTCGGCTCCGGCCCCCGCCACGGCGCGCCGCCCGCTGCGGCGGGCCGTGCTCCTCGGGGCGGCCGTCGCGACGGTCGCCGCGGTCGCCGCCGCCGTCGCCCTCGCCGGCGTGCCGAGTCCCGACCGGCAGCCCACGCCGCGCCTGGTCAAGGCCCCCGTGGTGGAGGTGGAGGCGGGAAGCACCGTCCAACTCGCCTCCACCGTCCGGGCGATCGCCGCAGCCGCGCAGGCCAACGGCGTGCCGCAGCCCCGGCCGGGCCAGTACATCTACGTCAAGCGCCAGGTCTCGTGGCTCGTCACCAGGAACGACGTCGACGCCGGCACCACGACCACCTGGGTCCAGCCGCTGCACACCCGGGAGGTCTGGAGGTCCCCCGACGGCACCAAGGGCTGGCTGGACGAGCCCGGTTACCAGCCCGACGGCGGCATCACCCTCGACACCAAGGACCGGCTGAACCACCTGACCTACCAGTGGCTCGCGGAGCAGCCCGCCGACCCCGGGCAGCTGCTGAAGGCCGTGTACGCCACGGCCGGCGGCCCCGGCGACCGTGACCAGGAGGCGTTCGAGGAGATCGGCTCCATCATCGGCGAGCAGCTCGTCCCGGCCCGGCTCGCCGCCCCGCTCTACCAGGCGGCGGGCGAGATCCCCGGCGTCGTCGTGGTCGACCACTCCCAGGACGCCGCGGGCCGCGACGGCATCGCCCTGGCCCGCCTCGACCCCCGGACCGGCGAGCGCACCGAGTGGATCTTCGACCGCACCACCTACCAGTACCTCGGCAGCCGCGGCGTCCAGGTCACCGAGCAGTACGGGGTCAAGCCCGGGACCGTCGTCGAGCGGACCGCGGTCGTCGAGCGTGCCGTCGTCGACGCGAAGGGAGAGCGCCCCCGGGCGGGCCAGGCCCACGCCTGACCGGCGGAACCGGCCCCACCCGCGGGACCGTCCTGATCCGGAGCACCGGCCGAGGCTCTCCGGATCAGGCCCTCCGGATCAGGACGGCCGGACGGATCAGCCCCTCCGGATCAGGACGGCCGGGGAGTCGGGGCCGGGGCGGCTACCGGCCGGCCGGGTCGATCGCGTTCAGCAGGATGTCGGCGTTCTCGATGGCGACCCGCAGCAGTTCCCGGGCCCTCCTCACCTCCTCGACGTGGGTGGCGATGGCGTCGTGGCCGCCGGTCCCGGTCGCCACGTCGGGTGTGTCGATCCTGCCCAGCAGGATGTGCATCGCCTCGGCGGCGTACACGGCGGCGACCGGGAGCGGTCCGCTGTTCCGGTCCGCGGCGAGCAGCTGCAGCGGGATGCTCGCGCGCAGGACCTGCCAGCGTATGAACTCCATCTGCGGTTCCAGCTCCCAGGCGTCGGCGGCCTTCAGCTGCTCGCCCCACGCGGCGTGCGGGTCGTCGTCGCCCAGTTCGACCTCGTCGGCGAGCATCGCCTCCTTCTGCACGAAGCCCAGCAGGGTGTTGACCATCCGCACCCGGTAGCTGTCGGGGTGGCTGAACTGCGCGGCGTACTCGGCGTGCTCGGCCGCCGTGACGTTCCGTTCGTACAGGCCCAACGCGTCCAGAGCTGCACTGATCTGTTCCACCGTCATCGGGGGGTTCTCGCTCGTCATACCGGCACGCTACCCGTCCCGGGCCGGGGGTGGGAGGCCAATGCCGGGGAGCGTGCCCCGCCGTTGCCGGCCGGAACGCGCGCCCGCGGCACCGGGCCGCGCTTCGGGCGGGCCAGCGGGACAGGGGTCAGCTCGCCGGTGCGGTCCGACGGCCGGTGGCGGCGCGGAGGAGCACGGCGAGGGCGACCAGGACGATGCCGAACCAGACGACGCCGGTGACGCCCGTGCGGTCGGCGAACAGGCCGCCGACGAGGGCGCCCAGGGCGATGCAGGTGTTGTAGGCCATGGTGTTGAGCGACATCGCGGCCTCGAAGGTCTCGGGCGCGGCCGCGAGCGTCATGTTGATCTGGCTGAGCTGGACGACGCCGAAGGCGACGCCCCACAGGACCATGGCGGCGATCACGCCGATGTCGCTCGTGCCGACGGTCAGCAGCATGACGAGTGCGGCGATCAGGAGCAGGCCGCCCGCGACGAAGCTGCCCCGCAGGCTCCTGCCGACGGCCCGGCCGCCGACGAAGTTGCCGATCGCGCCACCGACGCCGAAGACGATGAGGACGAGGGTGATGAAGCCGACGGTGGCGGAGGCGCTGTCCTCCAGGTAGGGGCGGACGAAGGTGTAGGCGCCGAAGTGGCCGAGGACGAAGAACACGACCATGACCAGGACCACGCGCAGCGGGACGTTCCTGACCGGCAGTCCGAAGACCTCGCGGACGGAGACCGCGTTCGCGGACGGCAGCGACGGGACGGTGAGGGCGACGGCGAGGAGCACCAGGGCGCTGAGGCCGGCCCAGATCAGGAAGGTGGTCCGCCAGGAGCCGGCGCTTTCGAGCAGGGTGCCGAGGGGGATGCCGACGACGGTGGCGATCGAGATGCCGGACATCACGACGGCGGCGGCCCGGTTGGCGTGCCGCTCCGGGACGATGCGCATGGCCATGCTGACGCCGATGGCCCAGAAGGCGCCGCTGGCGAACCCCATGACCATGCGGGTGCCCAGGATCAGCGGGTAGTTCGGGGCGACCGAGGTGATCAGGTTGCCGACGGCCAGGACGGCCAGCAGCGTGGTCAGCAGACGGCGCCGGTTGACCCGGCGGGTCCAGGCCACGACGAACGGCACGCCGAGACCGGCCGCGACACCTTGTGCCGTGACCATCAGTCCGGCCGTGCCCACGGAGACCTTCAGGCTCTCGCTGAGCGGGGTGAGCAGGCCGATCGGCATCAGTTCGGTGGTGAGGAAGGCGAACAGGCTGGCCGTGATGGCGGCCACGCCCAGCCATCCCCCGGCCGGGGGCGCCGCCTTCTGCGGGGTGCCGGGGGCGCGGGGGTCCGCCCGGATGTCGGCGGTGGTCGTCTCGGAACGGGCCGGCGAGGCGCTCATGACGGTCGCTCGTCCTTTCGGTGTCGCGGGCGCACGGGCGCACGCGGGAGTGCCCGGGCGGGGTGCGCCCAGGTGCGGGAGGTGGGGAGGAGAGGGCGGCGGCGGCACGGCCCTCCGGGCGTCCGGGGAGACCCCGGTCGAGGGTCCGCCGGGGGGAGCCGGCCCGGGGGGCGCGCCTGCCGTGTGCGGTCGCCATCAGTGTCGGGCCGGGCCCATTGATGAGTCCAACACATGCTTGTCACCTGATACATCGCGTATCACGATGGATCGATGGAGCTCCAGCAGATGCGTTACGTGATCGCCGTGGCCGAGACGAACAGCTTCACGAGGGCCGCCCGGCGCTGCCTGGTGGTGCAGTCCGCACTCAGCCACCAGATCGCGCGCCTGGAGAAGGAACTGGGCGCGAGGCTCTTCGAACGCACCAGCCGCCGGGTCCGGTTGACCCCGGCGGGCGCGGCCTTCCTGCCGGCCGCCCGCCAGTGCCTGGACGCGGCGGACCGGGCGGCCGCCGAGGTCGCCGCGGCTGTCGGGGAGGTGCGCGGGCGCCTGAGGGTGGGGCTGATCCCCACGGTCGCCGCCGTGGACGTCCCCGCCGTCCTCGGGGAGTTCCACCGGCGCCACCCGAAGGCCCGGGTCAGCCTCGGCGTGGGAGCGAGCGACGAGCTCGTCGAGCAGGTCAGGCAGGGCGAGATCGAGGTGGCCTTCCTCGGCGTTCCGGTCACGGCCCGCCCGCGGGGCGTCATGGCGCGGGAGCTGGCCCGGGAGCGGCTGGTCGCCGTGGTCGCCCCGGGCCACCCGCTCGCCGGTGAGACCTCGGTCGACCTCCGCCGGCTGTCCTCGGAGGTGTTCGTGGACCTCCCGGCGAGGACCGCCGGCCGGGCCCAGTCCGACCTGGCCTTCGCCGCCGCCGGTCTCACCCGCGAGGTCGCCTTCGAGGTGACCAACGCGGACTATCTGGCCCGGCTGGTCGGCGCGGGCCTGGGCGTGGCCCTGCTCCCGCCCTCGTACGTCGCGTGCCTGACCGGGCTGGTCACGATCGAGGTCACGGACGCACCGGCCCGCGCCGAGTACGTGATCTGGGGCCGGGAGGGCCGCCACCCGGCTGCCGCCGCCTTCCTGGAGCTGTTGGGCATCACGGAGGAGTGAGGCCCGCTCCGGGGGCGGGTGCGGGTGCGGGGTGCTCCGGTGCGGGGGTGGCCGGCGGCAGCGGAGGTGGGCGGCACCCGCGCGGGTGCCGCCCACCATGTGCCTGCGCCGTCCTACCGCGCCGAGGCCGCCTGGATCCCCTGGAGGGCGGACACCAGGGCGTCGACGTCCTGCACGGTGTTGTAGAGGGCCAGCGAGGCCCGCACCGCGCTCTGCAGGCCGAAGGACGCGAGCGCCGGCTGCGCGCAGTGGTGCCCGGCGCGCACCGCGATGCCCTCCCGGTCGAGCGCCCCGGCGAGGGCGGTCGGGTCGGTACCGGACAGCAGGAAGGTCAGCACGCCGATCTTCCCCGGCGCGTCGCCGATCAGCCGCAGCCCGGGGACGGCCGCCAGCGCGCCCATGGCGTACGCGGTGAGCTGCTCCTCGTACGCGGCGGCGGCCGCCCGGTCGAGCCCGGCCAGGTACCGCAGGGCCGCCCGCAGCCCCGCGGCCCCGGCGATGTGGCCGGTGCCCGCCTCCAGCCGGTGCGGGACGGGAGCGTAGGTGGTCTCCTCGAACCCCACCGAGTCGATCATGTTGCCGCCGCCCTGCCACGGCGGCATGGCCTCCAGCAGTTCGCGCTTTCCGTAGAGCACGCCGATGCCGGTCGGGGCGAAGATCTTGTGCCCCGAGAAGGCGTAGAAGTCGGCGTCCAGCGCGGTGACGTCCACCGGGAAGTGGCTCACCGCCTGCGCGCCGTCCACCAGGACCCGGGCGCCGTACCGGTGTGCCAGCGCGGTCATCTCGGCCACCGGCGGGACCGTCCCGAGCACGTTCGAGGCGTGGGTGAGCGCGACGAGCTTCGTCCGCGAGCCGAGCAGGTCCCGGTAGGCGTCCTGGTCCAACTGCCCGTCGGGGAGCAGCGGGATCGGCCGGATCCGGGCCCGGCGCTCCTTGGCGATCAGCTGCCAGGGCACCAGGTTGGAGTGGTGCTCGGCCGCCGAGACGAGGACCTCGTCGCCCACGCCCAGGTTGGCGCGGCCCCAGGACTGCGCCACCAGGTTGACGGCCTCGGTGGTGCCCCGGACGAAGACGATCTCGCCGGCGTCCGGCGTGCCGAGCAGCTCGGCGGCCTCCTCACGGCCCTCCTCGTAGACCTGGGTGGCCTGCTTGGCGAGGGTGTGCGCGCCGCGGTGGACGTTGGAGGTGCCCGTCGCGTAGTGCTCGGAGACCGCCTCGACCACCTGGCGCGGCTTGAGGGTGGTGGCCCCGTTGTCGAGCCAGACCAGCGGGCGGCCGTTCACCTCCCGGTGCAGCTGGGGGAAGTCCCGCCGGACGGCCTCGACGTCGAACCCGCCCGGAGGGGCGGCCGGAGGGGCTGCGGGCGGGGCGGCGGGGGCGGTCCGGGTCGTGCTGTCCGGCTGCGCAGGCAGCCAGTACCGGGGACCGCCCGCCGCGTGCGCGAGCGCCTCGGGCACCGGGACCCGCACCGGTGCCGGGCCGGCCGAATGTCCGGTACCGGCCGGGTATCCGGTGTCGGCCGGCTGTCCGGTACCGGCCGGAGGCCGGCCCACCCCGGAGAGACCGGTGCCGCGGCCGAATCCGTCAGGAGTAGTCATGGTAGTTCGACACCTCGACGTTCTGGAGCACGGCGATGGCGTCGTCCACCAGCGCGGCGGCCGAGAAGTAGCTGGTCACCAGGTACGAGGTGATGGCCTGCCGGTCGACACCCATCGCCCGCACCGAGAGGCCCGGCTCCACCTCGTCCGGCACCTTCGACGGGCGCAGGCCCACCACGCCCTGGCGGTCCTCGCCGACCCGCATCAGCAGGATGTTGGTGGTGCCGGGCGCCGAGTTCGACGAGCCCTTCAGGTCGAGCTTGTCGGAGGGCAGCAGCGGCACCCCGCGCCAGGTCAGGAACGGGCTGCCGAAGAGCTCGACGATCTGCGGCGGCACCCCGCGCCGGGTGCACTCGCGCCCGAACGCGGCGATCGCCCGCGGGTGGGCGAGGAAGAACGCCGGCTGCTTCCAGACCCGGGTCAGCAGCTCGTCCAGGTCGTCAGGGGTCGGTGCGCCCTTGCGGGTGCGCACGCGCTGGCCCGGCACGACGTTGTTGAGCAGCCCGTACTCGGGGTGGTTGAGCATCTCCCACTCCTGGCGCTCGCGGAGCGCCTCGGTGGTCAGCCGCAGCTGCGCCTGGACCTGGTCGATCGTGGAGTTGTAGACGTCCGAGACCCGGGTGTGCACCTTGAGGACGGTCTGCGCGATGCTCAACTCGTACTCGCGGGGGCCCTCCTCGTAGTCCACGAAGGTCTCCGGCAGGTACGGCTCGCCGGAGTGGCCCGAGGTCAGGTCGATCGGGTGCTCGCGGTCGGCGGGCTGCCGGCCGTCGGCGCGGAAGGCGTCCAGCTGGGCGCGCAACGACGGCTCGCGGTCGGCGAGTTCGACGAGCATGCGGCGGTCGAGGGAGAGCACGGTACACGCGCTGACGGCCTGGACCCGGTAGGGCATCGGGGTGCCGTCGACCCACGCGGTGGCGTCGAAGTGGTCGCCGTCGCCGAGGACGGCGAGCAGGGCGTCCGAGCCGTACTCCCCGGTGGCGCGCTTCTCGGCGCGCCCGAAGGCGAGGACGTGCAGCTGCTCGGTGGGAGTGCCGGCGTCGACGATCAGTTCGCCGGGCGCCACCTCGCGCTCGACGAAGCCGTTGGCGAGGGCGGTGAGCAGCGGGCTGTCCACCTGGCTGAGGAAGGGCAGCTCGCGCAGGTCCTCGGCGACCACCCGGGAGGTGTCGTCGCCGTCGACGTAGGTGCTGATCTGCCCGTCGCCGAGGATGAACCCCCGGCGGCGGTTGACCCGGTAGACACCGGCCTCCAGGTCCACCCAGGGCAGGGAGCGCAGCAGGTAGCGGGGGGTGATCCCGAGCATCTGCGGCGCGGTCTTGGTGGTGGTGGCCAGGTTCCTGGCGGCGGAGGTGCTGAGACTCTGCCGGCTCGGCTGACTCGGCTGGTTCTGCTGAACGGTCTCGGTCGTCATGGCTGGTCCCTGTTCTGGTCGGGAGAACTGAGTGAGCGTCAGACCCGTTGCGGGGAAGGCGGATCGGCCTCGGGTGACCCGCCGCGACGATTGTTCCGGCCGCGCCGGGGCGGCGTGGGCCAGTTCGATTGGGGGTCGTTGGTTCCGGTGCAGAACATCGACGACGGGCTCTCGCCAAACTCACTCGAACGGATGAACCAACCCATAAGTGGGTGTGAGATGTTCGAAAGTCGAACTTGGGATGCGGCCCGAGCCCGTCATGACGGCCCCGGCCCGGCCCCGGCCCCGGCCCCGTCGGCCCCCCGCAACCGCGGACGGGCGGATGCCCGGCATCATCCGATCGGAGGATGCCCGGTCGAGCGTGATGGGCGATGCCCGGCCGGGCCCCGGCTCGTGATCATCGAGGCATGCCCATCATCGAAGTCACCGGACTGCGCAAGTCCTACGGGGGCCGGACCGTCGTCGACGACGTGTCCTTCACCGTCGACGAAGGCGAGGTCTTCGGCGTGCTCGGCCCGAACGGCGCGGGCAAGACGACCACGGTCGAGTGCGTCGCAGGCCTGCGGGCACCCGACGCCGGGCGGGTGCGGGTGGCCGGCCTCGACCCGCGCACCGACCGCCGGGACGTCACCCGCGTCCTCGGGGTGCAGCTCCAGCGGAGCGCGCTCCAGGAGGACCTGACCGTCCGCGAGGCGCTGCGGCTCCACAGCGCCTTCCACCGGGCCCCGGCCGACTGGCGGCAGCTCGCCGGGCGGCTCGGCCTGGCCGACCGGCTCGACGCCCGCTTCGGCACGCTCTCCGGCGGCCAGCGGCAGCGCCTGTCCATCGCGCTCGCCCTCATCGGCGCCCCCCGGGCCGTCGTGCTCGACGAACTCACCACGGGCCTCGATCCGCGCGCCCGGCGCGACACCTGGAAGCTGGTCGAGGACGTCCGGGACTCCGGGGTGACCGTCCTCCTCGTCACCCACGTGATGGAGGAGGCCCAGCACCTGTGCGACCGGATCGCAGTCCTCGACGCGGGCAGGGTGGTCGCCCTCGACACGCCCGACGGGCTGATCCGCCGCACCGACGGCGCCACGGTCGCCACCTTCACCCCCTCCCGCCCCGTCGGCGACCTCGACCTGGCCGCGCTGCCCGGCGTGCTGTCGGTACGGCAGGCCGAGGACGGCCGGGTGACCGTGCGCGGCACGGACGAGACGGTCGGGGCGCTGATCGCCCTGCTCGCCGGGCACCGCATCACGGCGCACCGCCTCCAGGTCGCGAACCCCACCCTGGACGACGCCTTCCTCCACCTCACCGAACGGGGTACCTGAGATGTCCGCAACCGTTGCCGTGCTGAAGGCCGAGGCCCGGCTCATCGGCCGTCACCGCGCCGGGGTGTTCTGGGTGGTGGCCTTCCCGGCCCTGCTGCTGGTCGTCCTCGGTCTGCTGCCGTCCTTCCGCGCGGCCGACCCGGCACTCGGCGGGCGGCGCATGGTCGACGCCTACGTCCCCGTGCTGGTGCTGCTCGCCGTGATCATGTCCGGTACGCAGGTCATGCCGGGGTTCCTGGTCGGCTACCGGGAGCAGGGGATCCTGCGCCGGATGTCCACCACGCCGGTCCGGCCGCTCACCCTCGTGACGGCGCAGATCGTCCTCCACGCCGTCGTCGCGCTCGGTTCGGCGGTCCTCGTCGTGGCCGTCGGGCGGCTCGTCCACGGCGTGCCGCTCCCCGGGCACCTGCCCGGCTACGCGCTGGCCCTCGTCCTCGCCGCCCTGGTCGCGCTCGCGCTCGGCACCGTCCTCGCCGCGTTCGTCCCGACCACGAAGCTCGCCACCGGCGTCGCGACCGTCGCGTTCTTCCCGCTGGCCGTCTCCGCGGGTCTGTGGGGACCGGTCCAGGTCCTGCCGGAGGCCGCCCGGGGCATCATCGGGTCCACTCCGTTCGGCGCGGCCGCCGGGGCGCTCGACCAGGCGACGGGGGGCGAGTGGCCCGGCTGGTCCCCGCTCGGGGTGACGGTGCTGTGGACCGCCGTCCTGATCACCGCCGCCGTGCGGTGGTTCCGCTGGGAGTGACCGGATCGGAGAATGGCCCCATGGTGCGTGACGCGGTGCCCGTGGAGGTCCGCTGGGAGCAGTTCCACCGGTGGGCGCCGACCCTCCTGCTGGGCACCGCCTCCCTGGGGGCGGCGGCCACCGCCGACCTCGACGGGCCCGGCGAGCGGTACGGGGCGGTGGCGCTGGTGGGCGCCGCGCTCGCCCTGCACCTCTGGTGGAACCGGACGGCCCCCGGCCCGGCCGGTGCGGGGTCGGCGGGTGCTGGGTCCGGCCCGGCGGTCGCGGAGGCCGGGCCGGCGGGCCCGGCGTACTACGCCGTCCGGTTCGTGCTCTCCTGCGCGCTCTGCTGGCTGGCCCCGGTCTTCCTCGTCTACGCGGTGATCGGGTACTACGACGCCGTCCGCTGGCTGCCGGCCCGCCTGGCGCGCGCCGGGCTGCTCGCCACGGCCGTGCCGATGTCCGCCGTCAGCGTCGGGGGCCTCCCGCCGAGCGGCCCCACCCAGTGGACCGGCTTCGCGGCGGTCTACGCGCTCAGCGGCTCGATCGCCCTGCTGCTCCACCACTTCTCCGTCAAGGAGGGCGAGAGCACCCGGGCCAAGGCCGACACCATCGCGGAACTGCGGCGCGCCAACGCCCGCCTGGAGGAGGCGATGCGCGAGAACGCGGGCCTGCAGGCCCAACTCGTCGTCCAGGCCAGGGAGGCGGGCGTCCACGACGAGCGGCGCCGCCTCGCCGCCGAGATCCACGACACCATCGCCCAGGGACTGGCCGGCATCGTCACCCAGCTCCAGGCGGCCGCCGACAGCGCGGCGCCCGCCACCACCCGCGACCACGTCGAACGGGCGGCCGCCCTGGCCCGGCAGAGCCTCGGCGAGGCGCGCCGCTCGGTCCGGAACCTGGCCCCGGCGCCGCTGCAGCACGAGGCGCTGCCCGGCGCACTGGAGTCCGTCGTGGCGCAGTGGTCGGAATCGACCGGCGTGCGGGCCGAGTTCACCGTCACCGGGACCGTGGAGCCGCTGCACCACGAGATCGAGGCCACCGTGCTCCGCATCGCCCAGGAGGCGCTGGCCAACGTCGACCGGCACGCGCGCGCCACCAGGACCGGCGTCACCCTGTCCTACTTCGACGACGAGGTGAGCCTCGACGTCCGCGACGACGGCCGGGGCTTCGACCCGCTGCGCCCGCCCGCGCGCGGCGCGGCCGGCGGCTTCGGGCTCGCCGGCATGCGCCTGCGGGCCGAACGCGTGGCGGGCGCCGTCGAGATCGAGTCGGAGCCCGGCACCGGCACCGCGGTCTCGGCCCGCGTACCGTTGGTGCGCCATGACTGAACCGCCCGTCACCCTGCTGATCGTCGACGACCACCCGGTCGTGCGGCACGGACTGCTCGGCATCTTCGCGGCCGCCGGCGCGGGCTTCGAGGTCCTCGGCGAGGCCGCCGACGGCGTCGAGGCGGTCGCCCTGGCCGAACGCCTCCACCCCGACGTGGTCCTGATGGACCTCCGGATGCCCGGCGGCGGAGGGGTCGAGGCGATCAGGGAGCTGGCACGCCGCTGCCCGCGCAGCAGGGTGCTCGTGCTCACCACCTACGACACCGACCACGACACCATCCCCGCGATCGAGGCCGGCGCCACCGGCTACCTCCTCAAGGACGCCCCCCGCGACGAGCTGTTCACCGCCGTGCGCGCCGCCGCCGAGGGCCGGACCGTGCTGTCCCCGGCCGTCGCCGCCCGCCTGGTCTCCCGGGTGCGGGCCCCCGGCGGCGCCGCCCTGAGCGCCCGGGAGCACGAGATCCTGCGCCTGGTCGCCAAGGGCACCTCCAACCGTGCGGTGGCCGCCGTCCTGTTCATCAGCGAAGCCACCGTGAAGAGCCACCTCACCCACATCTACGGCAAGCTCGGCGTCAAGGACCGCGCCGCGGCCGTGGCCACCGCCTACGACCGCGGCATCCTCGGCTGACGGCGACGACGTCCCCCGGGGCCGGGCCGGGGCCGACAGCCGTACCGGCCCGCCGTCGGTGCCGGGGGAGCGGGCGGTCAGGCCCGGGGGTGGTCGGGGCCGGCGTCCGGCGGGGTGCCGGCGTCCGCCGCCCCGGGGACGGGCCGTCGGCGGGCGGCGCGGTGCAGGACGAGCTGGGGCAGGACGAGCCAGGTGGTGGTGAACCAGAGCAGGACGGCGGAGCTGAGGATCCACGCGGCGGCGTCGTTGCCGGTGGCCGTGCGCAGCAGGAGGAGCAGGGCGGCGGCCATGGTCAGGGCCAGCGTGACGAGGCCGATGGCGATGAGGCGGCCGGCGATGCGGATCAGCTCGGGCTTCAGGCCGTGGCCGGCGAGGAAGCGGTGGAAGGCCACGGGGGCGACGAGGGCGCCGGTGGAGACGGCGCCGAGCAGGACGGTGGCCACGTACAGGTCGTGGTCGAAGTCGGGCAGGCCGGCGAAGCGCGGGGTGAAGGCGACGCCGATGAGGAAGCCGAAGAGGATCTGCGCGCCGGTCTGCGCGACGCGGACCTCCTGGAGCATGTCGGTCCAGAGGCGGTCCGCCCGTTCCGCGGGCGTCTCGTCGCGGCCGGAGCGCGGGGCGGCCGGGTCGCCGTCGGTCGTCACGGTGGGCCTCTCCGGCGCGGCCGGGTGTCCCGGCCGGGCCTGGTCATGCGGGGTGTCCGGCGTCGATGTCCCGCACGTCGCGGAAGGACAGCGCCCGCCGGTGCCCGGTGGTGCGGGTGGTGAGGGGGTCGAGGAGGAACCCGACGTGGTCCCCCCAGTCGGCCCGGTCGCGGATGCGGCCCGCGAACCAGGCGGCGGCGTCGGTGAGGACGGGGACGCCGTCCGGGCCGGGGGTCCAGGCGACGGACGCGAACTTGTCGACCTCGTCGCCGGTGCGGCCGCCGAAGAGCTCGGCGAGGTCGTGGCGCTGCCTCGGCAGCAGGTGGACCGCCAGGGTGGTGGCGCGCGAGGCGACGGCGTAGGTGCGGTTCGCCTTGGAGATCCACACGGTGAACCGGGGCGGCCGGATCGAGCACTGCCCGGCGAAGCCGACCAGGCAGCCCGCCCGTTCCGCGTCGGCCGCCGCGGTGACGATCTGGACCGGGTAGTCGAGCAGGTCGGCGAACGCGTCGAAGTCGTTCATGCTGCCGTCTCCTCTCGGGATGGTCATACCCGCAACCCGTGTCCGCGGATCCCGTGGGCCGGTCGCGGGGCGGTCGGGGCCCGTCGCGGGCCCTTCGGCGTGGCTCAGCGCGGCGTGTTCCGGCCCCCGCGCCGGAACCGGACCGCGGCGACGACCAGGGCCACGGCCAGGACCGCGATGCCGATGAAGAGCAGGTAGAGCAGTCCGTCGACGACCACGCCGACCAGTCCGAGCACGACCGCGGCGAGGAGCAGGAAGAGTACGAGCGCCATGTCGGCCTCCTTGGGTTCTCCGCGTGGCGGATCCCCGGTGCGGCGGGGGCGTCGGGTCCCCGCCGCACGGTCAGCGCGCCGACCGCGTCCCGGGAACCTCTCCCGAGGCCGTCCCGGGGGCGGGCACCGGCGGGGGAGCCGGGTCGGGCCCGGGGCCGGGGACGGGCGGGCCGGGCACCGGCGGCACCGGGTCCGGCGGCGCCGGGTACGGTCGGGGGTCGCCCGGTGTGGGATCCGGAGCCGGGTGTCCTGGGCCGGGCGCCGGAGGCCCGGGCTGCGGGGGTCGGGTGTCCGGGTCGGGCGGGACGGGGACGGTCATGGCGTTCCTCTCTGTGTTCACCGGCTTGCTCTCACCGGCTGGTTCTCACCGGGTTGCCTCAGCGGGTTGCCTCAGCGGTTGTCGTCACCGGCCGAGGGCGTGCTTGAGCTGCTGCTTGTTCATCTTCGAACGGCCCTTGACGCCACGGTGCCTGGCCTCGTTGTAGAGCTGCTCGTACGTCGGCCCGGCGGCGCCGCTGTGCGAGCGCTTCCCGCCGCGGTGGCCGGAGGACACGTCGTGCGTCGAGCTGCGACTGGCGGTCCTGGACTCGCCGTGCCGGGCACGCTCCTTGTTGACCGTGCGGGCGGCGATCTCCTTCGCCCGTGCCTCGCTCTCACCGCGGTCGAGGGCGCTCTCCTTGATGTGCTCGTACTGGCGCTCCCGCTTCGGGCTGGATCCCCTGGGCATGGTGCGCTTCTCCTTCCGCAGGCCGTCCACCGGCATTCCGCCGGTGTCCGGGCCTCCACGTCTACCCGGTGCGCGCCGGTCGACACGGCCTCGCACCGCCGGGGTCCGGGCACGTCCGGCGGGCCGGTCCGCCCGGGGCCGGCCCGCCGGTTGGGCGCGGGGATCCGGGGCAGGCGCGCGGTATGTTGCTGTTCAGACCACCAGGTGTGTACCCGGTCCAGGGCGATACCGCCCTGTTGACGGAGAGCCTCTCCCGGGAGGGCCCGCTGCGGGGGGCACGCTGCCTCGACCTCGGGACCGGCACCGGCGCGCTCGCGCTGGCGGCGGCCGGTCGCGGGGCCCGGGTGACGGCGGTGGACGTGTCCTGGCTGGCCCTGGCTACCGCGGGCCTGAACGGCTGGCTCCACCGGCACCGGATCCGGCTGCGCCACGGCGACCTGGCCGGGCCCGTCCGGGGCCGGCGGTTCGACCTGGTGCTGAGCAACCCGCCGTACGTGCCCGCCGAACGGGCCGGGAGCCCCCGGCGGGGCATCGCGCGGGCCTGGGACGCGGGCCCGGACGGCCGGCTGCTGCTCGACCGGATCTGCCGGGAGGCCCCCGGCCTGCTGGCGCGAGGAGGGGTCCTGCTGCTGGTGCAGTCCTCGCTCGCCGACGTCCCGGCGACCCTGCGCGCGCTCGGGCGGGCCGGGCTGGCGGCCGAGGTGGTGGCCCGGCGGCGCCAAGGGTTCGGGCCGGTGATGACGGGGCGGGCCGCGTGGTTCGAGAGCCGTGGCCTGATCGACCCGGGTGTCCGCGAGGAGGAGCTGGTGGTGATCCGCGGTGCGCGTCCGGCCTGACCCGCCGCGTCCGGGCCGTCCGCCGCGACCGTCCGGGGCGCCGTACCCACCTGAGCCGCCCCGTCCGTCGCCGTCCCGCTCGAACGAGCCGCCCCGTCCCGAGGCCGGTGGCCCGCGGCTGGTGCGGCCCACCGAGCGCGGCCCGGTGCTGATCGAGGGCCCGGTGGAGATCGTGCTCCCGGACGGCACCACGGTCCGCTCCGACCGCCCGGTGGTGGCCCTGTGCACCTGCGGCCGCAGCCGCCGCTACCCGTTCTGCGACACCAGCCACCGCCGCCACCGCCCCGGTGGTTCACCCGCTCCCGGTGGGCGGCCCGCCGCTCCGTGAGCCGTCGGGCGGCGCCCCGCCGGGCAGCGGCCCACCCCGGAGCGAGCTGTGCCCGGCGGTCCAGGCCGCCGTCAGGTGGGCGGCGAGCCGGTCCTCGGCGAGCGAACCTGCGGCGATCCCGAAGGCGACGTCGCCCGCCAGCCCGGGCTCCGCCGCGAGCAGCGGAGTGATCACGCCGTGCCGGACCAGCTGTTCGTGCACGGCGTCGGCCTCCACGTGCTCCTGGTAGAAGCGGGTGCCGGCCGGGCCCGCGCCCAGCTGCTCGAAGGCCTGTGCGAGCCGTGCCGAGCCGGGTGAGGAGGTGATCTCCACGGCCGCGAACTGCCCGACCAGTGCGCCCCGCAGCGCCCGGTGCAGGCCGAACAGCGACATCAGGTCGACCACCGCCAGCGCCGGGGCGGCCGCCGCGTCGACGTAGCGGCCGTACGCGGGATCCAGGCCGAAGTCCGCCATCATCTCGGCGAACAGCCGGGAGTGGGCCCGGTCGGGGTGCCCCGCGCCGTACTCGTCGTACTCGACGGCGAGGAACGCCGCCTGCGCCGCGCCACCGAGCCGGGGCGCCGCCCACAGCTGCGGATCGGCCTCCTTGAGGTGGTACAGCGAGCGGTGCACCAGGTACTCGCGGGCCTGCCAGCGCTCGCCGCGGGCGAGCAGGAAGTGGGAGGGGCCGGTGCCGGTGCGCGGTTCGGTGAGCAGCCGGTCGAGCAGGTCGTCGAGCGGGGGCGGTTCGCCCGTCTCCTCCCGGACGGCGGCCAGGAAGTGCCGCTCCAGCTCGCGGCGCAGCCGCAGCAGTTCGGGGTCCCACTCCCAGGCCGGGTCGACGCCCTCGAAACCGCGGTAGTGCAGTTCGTAGCAGAGGTAGAGGGCCAGCTGGAGGTCCCCGCCCCAGGGGTCGTCCGTGCGGGTGGGGTACGGCCGGAGCCGGTCCGTGCCGCCGGGCGGGCCGGCGGTGAGGGCGGTCCGGACGCCCTCGGAGAGCGGGCCGCGCGGGGCGGGCGGGCGGGGTGCTCGGGGTGTCTCGATCACGGCGGCCTCCGAGGGGGCGGGGCGGCGGTCAGGCCGCGTCGGGTCGGGTCGCACGCGCGCGGGACGCGCCCGTGCGGTGCGCGTCCACGGCGTGGACGTCCTCGCGGCGGGCGTCCACCCGGGGCACCTCGGGCCGGGCCCCGTCGGGCAGCGCCGAATCGAGTTCGAGGGTGCAGCACTTGGCGCCGCCGCCGGCCTTGCGGAACTCCGACACGTCGACGCCGACCGGCTCGAACCCCCGGCCGGCCAGCCGGTCGGCCAGCCGGTCAGCGGTGCTGGGGAGCACGACGTGCCGGCCGTCGCTGAAGGCGTTCAGCTCGAAGCGTCCGGCCTCCTCCCGGGTCGCGAGCAGCGCGTCCGGGAACAGCGCCCGCAGCGTCGCCAGGCTCGCCCGGTCGAAGGCGCCCGGGTAGTACACCGCCTCGGTTTCGCTGAGGACGCACAGCGCGGTGTCGAGGTGGTAGAAGCGCGGGTCCGCCAGCCGCAGGCTCACCACCGGGAGGCCGAGCCGGCGGCTGACCTCGTCGTGGGCCGCCGACTCGGTGCGGAAGCCGGTTCCGGCGAGCAGGGTCCGGCCCGCGGTGAGGATGTCGCCCTGTCCCTCGTTGACGTGCGCCGCCATGCCGACCTCGGCGAACGGGCGGCCGGTGAACCAGCGCCAGAACGCCAGCGCCTCCGGGGCCCGCTCCGGGTGGCGGAACCGGGCGACCAGGACCCGCCCGTCGACCACCGTGGCCGCGTTCGCGCTGAACACCATGTCGGGCAGCCCCGGCACCGGGGCGGCGAACTCCACCTGGTGCCCGAGCGAGCGGTACACGTCCACCAGGTGCTCCCACTGGCGGACCGCCAGCGGCCGGTCGACCGGTCTCCCGGGGACCATCCACGGGTTGATCGCGTAGTCCACCGAGAAGTACGTGGGCGGGCACATCAGCAGCCGGCGGCGGCGTGCGGCGCGTTCCGGGCGGGACATGGCGGTCACTCCTCAGGTTCGACGGGCCCCCGGCGAGCGTCTGCCCGGTGAGGGGCCCGCCACTCGGATCCGTCCCGGCCGTCGGGGAACGGACCGGGGCCGCGCCGGAGGGGAGGTTTCGGCTCGGCGGACCGGAGCAGACGCCCGGAGACGCCGGAGCGACCACGCCCGGCCCGAGAACGGAGGAGCGACGCCATGAGCGCCGGCAAGAAGATGAAGAACGTCGCCGAGAAGGCGAAGGGCAAGGCGAAGGAAACCGTCGGCAAGGCCACCGACGACCCGGGCCTGAAGGCCGAGGGCCGGGCGACCCAGACGAAGAGCGACATCAAGCAGGCCGGCGAGAAGCTCAAGGACGCCACCAGGCACTGACCGTCCGCTCGTCCGCTCGTCCGCTCGTCCGCTCGCCCGCTCGTCCGCGAGGGCGGACCGCGGTGCGCACGCCCCGGCCGGTACGACGCCCCGGGGCCGGGACCTCCCCGGCCCCGGGGGCGCCGGGTTCCGCCCGCCGTCCCGGGGTAGACGCGAGGTCCGGAGCGGATGTGAGGAGAAGCGAGGTGACGTCGTGCGTTGTGTCCCCTCGCTCGACGTCGACCTGGACGGCGCGCCCGGGTCGGAAGGCCTGGCGCGAAGCGCCGCAGGACGCTTCCTCGGCGAGCTGGCCGGCCTCGACCGGGGCGGACTGAGCCCGCAGACCCGGCGGGACGCCGTCCTGGTGGTCGGTGAGCTGGTGGGAAACGCGTGCCGCCACGCACCGGGCCCGTGCAGGCTGACCATGGCCGTCGCCGACGCGGGCGTCGAGATCGCCGTCGAGGACACCAGCCCGGAGCTGCTCCGGCCGGCCGGGAAACCGGGGCCGTCCGGATACGGGCTGCTCGTGGTGGCCGCCATCGGCCGCCGGGTGCACGCCGTCCGCACGGCCAGCGGCAAGATCGTCGAGACGACCGTACGGAACCGGGGAGGGACGATGCGGCCTATCGTGGAATGACGACGTGGGAGGAGCAGGCCATGGAAGCCGACCGTGTCCCCGTGGGACTCTCGGTGACGGTCAGCCCCTCCGGACGGAGCGTGGTCGTCCGTCCCGAGGGCGAACTGGACCACGACACGGCGCAGCCGCTGCGCGAGGCGCTGGAGACGGTGCTGCGCGGCCCGCCCGGCCCGGTCGTCGTCGACTGCGACGGCCTGTCCTTCTGTGACTCCACCGGCCTGAACCTGCTGCTGCGCACCCGCCTCGCCGCCGAGGACGGAGGCCGGACACTGGTGCTCGCCGGGCCCAGCCCGATGGTGGCCCGCATGCTGGAGATCACCGGTGCCGAGGGCATCTTCCGCATCTTCCCCTCGGTGGGCGAGGCGCTCGCCGGCCAGGACTGCTGATGCAACCCGACGCCGAACGGAGCCTGGCCCTGGTGTCCGCCACGGGGGCGGTCACCAGGTCGCGTGCGTTCACCCGGGAGGCCCTGCTCGACTGGGGCTGGCTCCCGGCCGCCGGGGGCGAGCGCAGGGCGGTGGCCGAGGACGTCCTGCTGATCGTGAGCGAGCTGGTCACCAACGCCGCCCGCCACGCCGGCGGCCCGATCGAGCTGCGCCTGCGCCGCTCACCGTCGGGGTTGCGGGTGGAGGTGTCCGACGAGAGCCCCGAGCCGCCCGTACTCCGACGCAACGACGACCCGGCCGTCCCCGGTCGGCACGGACTGCGCGTGGTCGCGCTGCTGTCCTGGGCCTGGGGGAGCGTGCCCGGCGCGGACGGCAAGACCGTGTGGTCGGAGATCTCCGCCCCGCCCGCGGCGGCCGAACGGACCGGGGAACGCGGATGACGGAACCGCAGAGCGAGAGCGCCCGGCTGCGGGCCACCATCGACCGGCTGCGCGGCGAGGTGGAGGGGCAGCGCCGCGCCATGCGCACGCGCGCCGTGATCGAGCAGGCCAAGGGCATCCTGATCGAGCGGATCTCGTGCACCCCGGACGAGGCGTTCAGCCACCTCGTCCAGCTGTCCCAGGACAGCAACCGCAAGCTCGTCGACATCGCCGCCGACCTCCTCGGGACCGCCGCGCCGCCGGACGGCGACGAGCCCGTGCCGTTCCCCGCCCCGCCCGCCGCACCGCGGCTCCCCGCCCCAGTCCGGGCCGGTCCGGCGCGGCCCGGCCCGGACTCCCCGCGGCCCCGGGTCGTTGCCGCTCCCGCGGGCGTGGACGACTTCGCGGCCCGCTACCACGTCGCCGCCTCGGCCCTCGCCTCGGCCGAGTCGCCCGACGAGCTCGCCGCTCTGCTCACCGAGACGGCCCTCGCCCCGCTGGGCGTCGGCGCCGTCGCCCTCACCGTCCTGGAACCGGACGGCGCGCTGCGGCTGGTGGCCAGCCACGGAGTCCCCTCCCACCAGCTCAGCCAGTGGCAGCGGATCCCCCCGAACATGTCCCTGCCGCTGACCGACGCCGCGCGCGGCGGGGCCACCGTCTGGGTGCGGCGCTCCGAGTTCGCCACCCGCTACCCCGACCTGAAGGGCGAGGACCTCGTCCCCGGTGACACCGTCTGCGCGCTGCCGCTGCGCACCGGCGAGCAGTTGATCGGCGCGATGAAGCTCGGCTGGCCCGGGACGTTCCGCCCGGACCGGCCCACCGAGCGCTACCTCTCCGCGCTGGCCCGGCTGTGCGCCGCCCAGCTGCTGCGGGTGCTCGCCCCCGACGAGGACGAGGCGGGGGCGCCGGTGCCCGCCGGCGAGCCGTGGTTCCGGGCGGTGCTGGACGCCCTCCTCGACCCGGTCCTGATCCTGCACGCCGTCCGCGAATCCGAGGGCAAGGTCACCGACCTGCGGGTCGCGCACGCCAACGCCGCCACCGTCGACCTGGCCGGCCGCACCGGCCAGGACATCACCGGCCGGCTGCTCAGCGAGCTCTACCCCGGCATGGTCTCCTCGGGGACCTTCCAGCACCTGCTCGACGTCGCGGCCTCCGGCCTGCCCTACGAGGGGGAGGCGGAGCAGTACGTCGAGATCGTCGGCGGCGCCGTCCACGGCTCGACCATGACGCTGCACGCCACGCCGTTCCTCGACGGGGTCCTGGTCAGCTGGCGCACCCACGACGAACAGGAACGCCGGGAGCAGCAGCTCGCCCAGGCCCAGCGGCTGGCCGGCCTCGGCACCTGGCAGTGGGAGGTCTCCACCGCGCGACTCGACTGCTCGCCCGAGGTCTTCCGGCTGCTCGGCCTGCCGGAGCGGGCCGCGTCCGGCACGATCACCCCGGCCGAGGCGGAGGCCGCCGTCGCGCCGGCCGACCGTGAGGCCGTCCGGATCCTGGCGGAGCGGCTGCTCGCCGGGCACGCCTCCGCCACGCTGGAGTTCCGGATGGTCCGCCCGGACGGCATCGCGCGGACCGTCCGGGCGATCGCCGAGACCGTCCCCGGCAACCGGGACGGCGAGGTCCTCGCGGTGCGCGGCGTCATCCAGGACATCAGCGCCTGGCGGCACACCGAGAAGGCGCTCGCCGACACCCGGGCCAGGCTCGCCGAACAGGTCCGCCGGACCGCCGTCGAGCACCGCGCCGTCCGGGCGCTCCAGCACGCGCTCATGGACGTGCCGAGCAGTCCGCCCACGCGCAACCTCGACGTGGCGGCCCGCTACCTGCCGGCCGAGAGCGAGACCCGGGTCGGCGGCGACTGGTACGACATCCTCACCCTCCCCGACGGCACCGTCCTCATCGTGGTCGGCGACGTCTCCGGGCACGGACTGCGGGCCGCCGCCGGCATGGCGCAGCTGCGCGACGCCCTGCGCGGCCTGGCCTTCACCGGCGCCGAACCGGAACGGCTGCTCCAGCTCCTCAACGAGATGCTCTGCCACCTCGGCGCCGACTTCATCGCCACCGCCGTCTGCGGCCGGCTCGACCCCGTACGGCGCACCCTGACCTGGGCCCGGGCCGGGCACCTGCCGCCGCTGCTGGTCCACGACGGGGTCGCCCGCTACCTGGAGCCGCCCGTCGGGCCGCTGCTCGGCGCCCACCCGGCAGCCGTCTACCGCAGCACGGTCCTGACCCTCGCACCGGACGACCTGGTCCTGCTCTTCACCGACGGGCTGGTCGAGCGGCGCGACGAGGGCCTCGACCGGGGCCTCGAACGGCTGCTCAGGGCGGTCGAGGAGTACAAGGTGCCGGGGATCCCGGGCTGCCTCGACCACGTGCTGCGCCGGCTCCGGGCCCCCAATCCGCAGGACGACACCTGCGTCATCGGCATCCGGCTGGCCTGAAGGGCCGGCCCGGACGGTGGGCGCGGTCCGGGCTGGGGCGTGTGGTCCTACCGGTGGCGCACAGGATGATTCATCCGCCGATGGGTGGGTATCACCAGAGAACGGAGTGTTCGGGCCCACGGCCCCTCCGTACCGGCGGTCCGCATCCGCCGGGTTCACGGCACGCTCACCGTGCCGGGATGCCGCCGCCTGAAGAAGCCGGGTGCCACGGTCTCCCATCCCCTTTCCTGCGCGCCCCCGCCGCCGGCCGTCCGTCGCCGTCCCGCGGGTGGACGCGGCGCCCCGTTCGTCCGGGGCGCGGCGGCGCAGGGACCAGCCAGGGAGATGACCCCCCGTGCCCACCCTCACCACCTCGACGCCGCCCGCACACGCCCCGACCGAGCAGGACTTCCCCCGACCGACCCCCGCCCGGATGCGGGCCATGGGCAAGGCCGAGGCCAGGGCGGTGAGCGACGCGCTGTTCGAGCGCCTCGCCGCACTGGAACCCGAATCGGCCGCCTACGGCTACGTGCGCGGCACGATCATCGAGCTCAACATGCCGCTGGTGCGGTTCGTCGTCGCGGGCTTCCGCAACGGCTCCGCCGAGCGGGAGGACCTCCTTCAGGTCGGCACGGTCGGCCTGATCAAGGCGGTCGACGGCTACGACCACCGGCGGGGCGTGGTGTTCGTGACGTACGCGATCCCGACCATCGCGGGCGAGATCAAACGGTTCTTCCGTGACACCTCCTGGCCGGTGCGGGTCCCGCGCAGCCTCCAGGAGCTCTACCTGAAGGTCGCCCGCCGCTCCACCGTCCTGGAGCAGGAGCTCGGACGGCTGCCCACCGTGGAGGAGCTCGCCCGGGAGCTGGACCTGGACGCCGACGAGGTCGCCGCCGCGCTCGGAGTGGGCCGTGCCTACCGTTCCGACTCGTTGGACGCGCTGCGCGAGGACCGCGAGGACGAGACCGGCAGCGCGCTGATCGACCGCCTGGGGGAGCAGGACCGCAACCTCGCGCTCGTCGAGTTCCGGGAGTCCGTGCGGCCGCTGCTCGGGGACCTCTCGCCGCGCGAGCGCACGGTCCTGATGCTGCGGTTCTGGGGGGACTGCACCCAGTCGGAGATCGCCGGGGAGCTCGGCTGCTCCCAGATGCAGGTCTCCCGGCTGCTGGCCGCCACCCTCGGCAGCCTGCGGGAGCGGCTGGCCGACCCGGCGGCGGAGAGCCGCTGAGGGAGTCGTCGGGGAGCCGTCGGAGTGTCCGACCGGTGGGTCGACCGGTGGGCCGAAGGGCATTTCGCGCCCGCCCGATTGAAGAGCCGGGAACAGGAAAGGCGCAGGAGTGGCCTCCGCAACGGCGGAGGGCGACAGCCGAGGGGGGCAGAACGGAGATCGTCGTGATCGTCCTCGGAGTCATCCTCCTCGTCATCGGATTCGTCACCGGACTTTCCATCCTGTGGACCATCGGAATCATCCTGGCCCTCATCGGCGTGATTCTGTGGATCATGGGCGCGGTCGGCCACGAGGTCGGCGGCCGCCGCCACTACTACTGACCGGCCCGGTGTGCCCGGGCCGAGGGCGGCCGCCCCGGCCGCCCGAGCCGCCCCCGGCTGCCCGAACCACCCGTCCGCCAGATCCGCCAGATCCGCCAGATCCGTCAGACCCGTCAGACCCGCCCGACCTTCGCAGTACCGAACCGTCCCGCCCGGCGCCTTCGCCGGGCGGGACGGTTCCGGTTTCGCGCCACGGCCGGGTGATCACGCCTGGTGACGATCCGATGCCCGGATCGTGCGAGGTCCGTGCCGCCGGTTGAGAGTGTCGGTCCGTACCGGAACCGCGAGGGGCCGGTCGCCTTCGCACGACGTATCCGCAGCCTCCGGAGGAATCCTCATGACCCGCACCAAGCGCCTCGCCGCCGCGGCGGCGGCCGTCACCGCGGCCGTCCTGGTCCCGTTGACCGCCGCCCCGGCGAACGCCGCGCCCGGTCCCGCCACCCACCTCGGCATGACCTGGGAGCTCCTCAACTACGGGCCCGACGGCTCCGTCCAGGTGGGCGGCCCGGGCGGCAGCCCGAGCAACGCCTACCAGGGCGACACCCCGCCGTCGGCCTCGCTGCCCGTGCTCTGCCTCAAGGTGGACGGCAGCCCGGTCCCGGTCGGCATCACCCCCGCCTTCCACAGCGGCTGGGCCCTGGGCACCGTCGCGCTCAGCGCCCCGGTGAAGGGCTACCGCCTCAACAGCCGTGCCGCGGCCGACACCATCTGCCAGGCCACCTTCGGCGCCGGCTGGCGCCAGGCCGAGTTCCACGACGGCCACTACGGCCCGGACCTCGCCCAGACCGGCGGCTGGACGTTCTGGGCCTACGGCAACATCCCCAACAACACCCGCTTCTGGACCGCGATCATCGGCCAGCCGGCCAACCCCTGGGACTGACCCCCACCCCGACGGCCGCCCCCGCCCGGTCCGGGCGGGGGCGGCCGTGCTCGGGCGTGTTTGCAGAGTCCCGCCGGGGCCGCGACTCTGCAAACACGCCCGGCGGTCCACCACCTCGGTGGCAGGTCGTCAGGCCTGCTGCGGCAGGGAGGCGGTGCGTCCGGTGCCGCGCGGGTCAGGACGGCGCCCGTTCGTCACCCGCCGTCCCGCCGGCCGGGCTCGGCGCCGCCCGCAGCCTCCTTCGGTGCCACGGTCCGGAGGGCGGCGTCGGCACCGGCCTCCCCGACGGGGCCCGGTGCCGGCTGCGGGAGGGGGAGGAGGACGAACGGGCGGGTGACGAGCCAGGTCGTCAGGGCGAGGTCCTGCGGGCGCGCCAGACCGTCAGGGTGGTCAGCAGGCCGATGGCCGCACCGGTCCAGAGGGTGGTGGTGAGGTCGGCCGCGTCGACCACGAGGCCGCCGCAGAGGGCCCCGAGGGCGATCGCGAGGTTGAACACGGAGGCGTTGAGGGCGGTGGCGGCCTCGGTGTCGCCGGGGGCGGACCGCAGGATCCAGGTCTGGACGCTCACCGGGACGCCGCCGAAGGCGAGCCCCCAGCCGATCAGCAGCACGATGCCGCCGACCGGCGCCGTGCCGACGAGCGGGAAGAGCGCCAGGACCACGGCGAGCGCCAGGCCGATGGCCATGATGATGCTGCGGATGTCGCGCCCCACGGCCGCGCCGACGACGAAGTTGCCGATGATGCCGGCGACGCCGAAGGCCAGCAGGAGCGGGCCGACCATCCCCGCGTCGATGCCCGAGACGTCCTGCAGGATCGGGCTCACGAAGGTGAAGGCCGCGAAGTGGCCGCCCACGAGCAGGAAGGTGGTCAGCACCCCGGCCCGCACCGCCGGGTTGCGGAACTGTGCGACGAGGGTGGCCGGCCGGACCGGTTCGGCGGCGGGCATCGCCGGCAGGAGGGCGAAGAGGGCGGCCACGACGAGCAGCCCGAGCCCGCCGACGGTCGCGAAGGCCGCCTTCCAGCCGCTGAACTCCCCGATCAGCGTGCCGGCCGGCACACCCAGCACGTTGGCGGCGGTGGCGCCGCCGAAGGTGATGGCGGTGGCCCGGCCGACGAAGGCGGCCGGCACCATTCGGACCGCGATGCCGGCGGCGAGCGCCCAGAAGCCGCCGATGCTGATGCCGATCAGGAAGCGCGCCCCCAGCAGCACGGGGAAGTTCCGCGCCGTGACGGAGAGCAGGTTCGCCGCGGCCATCAGGCCGAGCAGGGCGATCAGGACGGTCCGGCGGTCCCGCCGCCCGATCAGCACGGGCAGCAGCGGCGCGGTGGCGGAGGCGACCAGCCCCGGCACGGTCACCATCAGGCCGGCGGCCCCTTCGGAGACGTCGAAGGCACCCCCGATGGGTGTGAGCAGCCCCATCGGCAGCTGCTCGGCGGTCACCATGGCGAAGGTGCCGACGGCCACGGCCACCAGGGCCAGCCATCGTCGCAGCGGTACGGTCTCCGGGCCGGGGCCGGGGGCCGGCGGGCTGTCGGTGGGGTGCGGCCGGACGGGTTCGACTGTCGTCATGTGGGACGTTCCTCGGGTGGTGGCGGGCCGGCGGGTGCGGTCGCCGGGCGGAGGGTTCGGACGGGGGACGGCGCGGAGTGCGGGGACTGCGGGATGGGCGGGGAGTGGAGGGGGAGCGGGGCGGGCGGGCCCGGCCGGCCGGGCCCGGATCCGTTCCGCCGAGGACCGCCTGACGGACAGGCAGGCGGGAGGGGGGAGCGGGCCGGAAGGCGGGGCCGGGCGGTCCGGTGGGCGCGATGTCGGGGCAACACAGCCGCAGGTCAGGTGAGTTGCACCGGGCCAGGGCCTCGGTGGACGGCGCTGCCGCGGACCCTCCCACCTTCCCCCCGCGGCGCTTTCGCGATCAACGTAGACTTCGCGCGCTGATCGATAACTCCGGGGTTATCGCACGGGAGGGGGCGGACAGCCGTGGAACTGCGTGACATCGAGATCTTCCTGGCGCTGGCGGAGGAACTGCACTTCGGCCGGACCGCCGAGCGGCTGCACATATCCCAGGCGCGGGTGAGCCAGGCCATCAAGAAGCAGGAACGGCGCATCGGCGCCCCCCTGTTCGACCGCACCAGCCGCACCGTGACGCTCACCCCCGTCGGCCACGTCCTGCGCGTCGAGCTCCAGCAGGCCTACGACCTGATCCACGGCGGTCTCGCCCGCGCCAGCGATGCCGCGCTGGGTGTGCGGGGCACGCTCCGGCTGGGGGTCATGGGCGTGCTCGGCAACGAGATGCGCCCGGTCATCGACGCCTTCGAGGCCCGCCACCCGGAGTGCACCGTGGAGGTCGTCGAGTACCAGTTCAGCGACCCGTTCGGCATGCTGCGCGCCGGCAGGCTCGATGTGCAGGTGATCTGGCGCCCGGTGCACGAACCGGACCTCAGCGTCGGCCCCACCGTCCTCACCGAGGGCCGCGTCCTGGGTGTCGCGACCGACTCGGACCTCGCCGGGCGCGAGTCCGTCTCGCTGGAGGACCTCGCCGGCCGGGCGATCCTCGACCCGGGCCCGGGGGTGCCCGGGTACTGGATCGACGCGATGCTCCCCACGTCCACCCCGAGCGGGCGCCCCATCCCGCGCGGCCAGTCCGTGCGGACCTTCCACGAACTGCTCTCGCTCCTCGCCGCCGGCCAGATCGTCTGCCCGGTCAACGCCCACGTCCGCCGCTACTACACGCCGCCCGGCATCACCTTCGTGCCCATCCACGACGCCCCGCTCACCGAGTGGGCCCTCGTCTGGCCCACCGCGGGGAAGTCCGCCCGCCTCGAAGCCTTCCTCCGGACAGCCGCCGAACCGGACGCCGCCCGGCAGATCGGCTGAGCCGACGGCGGCACGGGGCCGGAACCGGGTCCGTGCCGCCGTCGGACGGGTGGGGTGCGGACGCGTTCGCGTACCCGCTCCGGCCCGGCCGGGGCGTGCACAGCCTCAGCTCGCCCGGGCGACGGCCTTCCGGACGTGGGCGGAGACCTCACCGAGCGGGACGTCGAGGGTCTCGCCGGTCGCGCGCTCGGTGAACTCCACCGTGCCGCCCGCCAGTCCGCGCTTGCCGACCGTCACCCGGAACGGGATCCCGACCAGCTCGCTGTCCTTGAACTTGACGCCGGGCCGCTCGTCCCTGTCGTCGAGGAGGGTCTCCACGCCGTCCGCGAGCAGCTGCCCGTACAGCTGCCCGCCGGTGGCCGCGACCTTCTCGTCGGCCGGCTGGGCGACCACGATCACGGCCTGGAACGGCGCGACCGGGACCGGCCAGACGATGCCGCGGTCGTCGTGGTGGCACTCGACGATCGAGGCCATGGCCCGCTCGACGCCGATGCCGTAGCTGCCCATGATCACGTCGGTGGGGGTGCCGGTCGCGTCGAGGACGCGCACGCCGAGGGCCCGGCTGTACTTGCGGCCCAGCTTGAAGATGTGCCCGACCTCGACGGCCTTCTGCACCTGCAGCGGCTCGCCGCACCGGACGCAGGGCTCGCCCGCCGCCACCTCGCGCAGGTCGGCCCAGCGGGTCGCCCCGATGTCCCGGGCCGGGTCGACGCCGCGCAGGTGGACGCCGTCCCGGTTGGCGCCGGTGAACATGTCGGTGCGGCCGCGCAGCGCCTCGTCGGCCAGCACCGGGAGCTCGTCCGCGACGCCGACGGCGCCCAGGCTGCCGGGCAGGGCGCCGAGCGCCTCCCGGATCTCCTCGGGCCGGGCCGGCCGGACCTCGGTGGCGCCGGTCGCGTCGGCGAGCTTCTGCTCGGACAGGGCGTGGTCGCCGCGGAGCAGGACGAGGGTGAGGGTGCCGTCCAGGACGTGGACCAGGGTCTTGATCTGGCGGTCGGCCGGGGCGCCGAACCGGGTGGCCAGGTCGTCGATCGTGCGGACGTCCGGCGTGTCGAAGGGTTCGGGGGCGTCCGGGCCGGCACCGTCCGCGCTCGGCGGGAGGGCGGAGGAGGCCTTCTCGACGTTGGCCGCGTAGCCGCAGGCGGGACAGTGGACGACGAAGTCCTCGCCGACCTCCGACAGGCACATGAACTCCGTCGAGGCCGAGCCGCCCATGCTCCCGCTGGACGCCTCGACCGCCAGCGCGGGGATGCCCAGCCGGGCGAAGATCCGCTCGTAGGCCGCCCGGTGCAGCTCGAACGAGCGGTCGAGCCCCTCGGGGGCCAGGTCGAAGCTGTAGGAGTCCTTCATGGTGAACTCGCGGGTGCGCATCAGCCCGGCCTTGGGGCGCGGCTCGTCGCGGAATTTGGTCTGGAACTGGTACCACATCTGCGGGAGTTGACGATAGGAGTTCAGTTCGAGGGCGAGTGTGGCGAAGATTTCCTCGTGCGTCATTCCCAGCGCCAGATCGGAGCCCCGGCGGTCCTTGAGACGGAACATCTCGTCACCCATGGAATCCCAGCGCCCGGTGCGCTGCCAGATCTCGGCGGGGTGCATCGCGGGCAGTGAGAACTCCTGCGCGCCGATCGCGTCCATCTCCTCGCGGACGACGGCGACCACCTTGGCGCGCACCCGGACGGCCAGCGGCAGCAGCGAATAGTGACCCGACATCAACTGCCTGATGTATCCGGCCCGTTGCAGGAGCTGATGGCTCGGTGCTTCGGCTTCCGCCGGGTTCTCCCGGAGGGTCGGGATGTGCATCTGGGACCAGCGCATGGCCGACTGCTTTCTTCGGGGATCCCGGTTCCGACCCGGCCGGTTCCGCGGGACCCCGAGGAGAGGGAACGTGGGTGGCGATCTGCGGTGCCCGGGGGAGGGCGGCGGTACCCGCCGGGGACCGCCGCGGGGCGGGCGCGATTCCGTGCCCCGGCCCCCGGGGTGGGAGACGAATTTTCCAGAGTCGGCAGGGGAAGGCAAGCCGATATGCCGGGAATCGCCGCTCGGTGCCGGTGGAGCGGCGCCCGGCGGCACCGGCGGTACTGGCGGCATCGGCGGTATCGGCGGCTCCGGCCCCTCCGGGGCTTGGCATAAACAGGTCACGATCGGCGGGGCGGGCGCGTACGCTGTCGCGGATGAAGATCCGAATCGCCTCCGACGAGGACTGGCCGAGCATCTACCCGTTCTACTCCGCGATCATGGCGGAGGGGCGGACGTACGCGTTCCCCGAGCGGCAGAGCCTGGAGGAGGCGAAGCCGTGGTGGATGGAGGCGCCGCCGGGGCGGACGGTGGTGGCCGTCCTGGACGGGGTGATCGTGGGCTCGGCGAAGATGGGGCCGAACAAGCCCGGGCGCGGCGCGCACATCGGGACCGGCTCGTTCCTGGTCGACCCGGCGTACCAGGGCCGCGGGGTCGGGCGCGCGCTCGGCGAGTACGTGGTCGCCTGGCACCGCGAGCAGGGGTTCCACGGGATCCAGTTCAACGCGGTGGTGGAGGTCAACGAGCCCGCGGTGCACCTCTGGACGTCGCTGGGGTTCGAGGTGGTCGGCACCGTGCCGGAGGTCTTCGACCACCCCGAGCACGGACTCGTCGGCCAGCACGTGATGTTCCGCCGGCTCTGAGGCCCGCCGGCTCCGGGGCCCGGCCGCGGGGCGGGGGCCGGGAGGAGGGAGCGGGGCGGACGCGGCGGGAACCGGGCCGCTCGGCCCGGTTCCCGTTCACGCGGTGCGGTGGTGCCGCGCGGTCAGCGGCGCAGCGGGCCCTCGCAGGTGTAGTCGGCGGTGCCGGCCTGGCCGGTGGGCCAGACGTCCACCTTGCCGAACCAGCAGTTCATGTCGGCGAGGTTGTTGGCGGCGCCGGCGCCCCGGTCGAGGAGGTAGTAGTCGATGGTGCCGGCCATGTCCTTGCTGATCTTCGCGGCGTCGAAGGAGCTGGTCAGGTTGGCGGTGATCCGGCCGGAGCAGCTGAAGCGCATCTTGTTGGACCAGTCGCCGTTGTCCTTGCACACGGGGGTGTTCTGGGTGGCCCGGGTGAAGGCGTCGCGGACCTCCGAGGCCCAGGCGTAGTTGAGCGTGCTGTTGGCGGTGTAGGTGGTGACGGGCACGTACAGGCTGGGGAGGCGGCCGATCGCGCTGTCGAGGTACGCGGTGTAGTCGCGCTGGAGGCCGGCGTCCCTGCCGAGGCGGTCGCGCCAGGCGTTGTAGCCGTCGAGGTCGTCGGCGCGCAGCAGGCGGTACATCTCGGTGAACTGGTCGGGGTGCTGCTCGCCGAGCATGTTGAAGAACGCGGCCGCGTACGGGTAGGCGCGGAACTGGTACTGGTCCCAGGTGGCGTGCAGGATCTGGTCGACCGTCAGACGCGTCTTGCCGGCCTGGTCCTCGGCGTGGATCTGGTCGATCATGGTCCGGCGGGCCCGGACGCCGTCCGCGGAGGTGGAGCCGGCGAAGTACTCGGCCGTGCCCTCGTTCATCGCGAAGGTGGCCGCGCTGGGCCAGCGGTCGGTGTAGCCGCTCTCCGGGATGGCCCAGCGGGCGTTGAGGTAGTGGGTGTACTCGTGGCGGAAGAGCTCCTCCAGGCTGAGGGTGGACTCGTGTGAGGTGCGCTGGTAGGTGAAGAAGGTCGAGATGCCTTCCAGGAACATGCCGCCGTTCTCGACGTCGTTGATCCCGAAGAGCAGGTACTGCAGCGCCTTGTAGTCGGTCTTGGTGCCGTACAGCTGCACCGTCAGCACGGGGTGGGTGTCGTCGGCCAGCGGCTGGTCGGTGCCGACGGTCCGGAAGAACTGCGCCTTGACCTGCTTGGTCGCGTAGTAGAGCTGGTCCGCGGTGGCCCGGTCGAGCGGGGTGCGGACGATCAGCGTGCCGTTGTCGTAGCTGTAGGTGTTGGGGAGGATCTCGCGCTGGAGGTCGGTCCGACAGGCCTCGTACTGCCCGCAGATGCCGGTGTCGTTGGTGAGGACGGCGATGTAGCCCCACTGGGGGCTGAGCCGGCCGAAGGTGTTCCGGACGCTGGTGATCATGCTGCCGGCGTTGGCCTTCAGCTCGGGCCTGAGCGACTCGATCGCGAAGAGCCGGGCGTACTCCGACATCGCGTCGCGGACGGCCCAGTCGCTCGCGGTGCCCTTGAGGTGGCCGTAGTAGGCGTAGGCGCGGAGGGCCTCGCGGAAGGCGGGGTCGGCGGCGACCTTTTCCCGGTAACTGCCCTTGTCCTCGACGACGTTGAGGACGCCCTGGTAGTTGATCTGGAGGGCCTGCTGGACCGCCCAGTTCCACCCCGTGTCGCCGATGGCGGGGCCGCCGGGGGCGAAGTACCCCAGCACCCGTGTCATGAGCGGGAGGCTGCCGGGGCGCAGCCCGGGGGCGGTGGCGGCCGCCAGCAGCTCGCCCATGGCGTAGCCGTTCTCGGTGGTCGGCTCGAACATCCGGGGGTTGCCGGTGTAGGCGGCGATGGCCCGCTTCATCGCGGCGGTGGTGGTCTCGTCGTTGAAGTCGAACTCGCCGTGGTTGAAGTCGAACAGGACCGCGACGTGCAGGAAGTACCAGAGTCCGCGCTGGTTCAGGTTGTTGGTGGGCTCGAAGCGCGGCGCGAGGCTGCTGATCCGGTCGGCGACCGTGCGGACGTGCTCCTGGGTGAGGACCTTGGCGAGCTCGGGGCGCCATTCGCCCAACAGCGGGCGCAGGCAGTCGTCGTAGGTGTGGGCGGGGTCCGAGAGGAAGTCCGCCAGTGCCGCCGGGCCGAGGGAGGTGAAGAGGGCCGGGGAACAGGCCGCGCTCGGAGCGGCGAGGGGGGTGACGGGGGTGCCCGCGGGGTCGGCGACCGGCTGCCCGGCGGTCGTCTTCGGCTGCAGGGCGGCGGAGGACGGAGCGCCCTCCGGAGCCGGAGGGCCTTCCTGGCCCGGGTTCCCGTGGGCGGCGCCCCCGTGGGCGACGTCCCCGTGGGGGCCGGCGAGGCTGCCCGGCGCCGGAGTGGCGGCGGGCGCGGCCGAGCCGGGGGCGGACGTGGATGCGGCTGCGCCGGGGGTGGCGGCCTGGGCGCTCTGGATGAGCGGGGCCGCCAGGGTCACCGCGAGTGCTGCCGAGAGCAGGACTGTGCGCAGGCGTGGAGCGGTGGGGGTCACCTGGACTCCTGAGGAGGTGTGAGGGCGTGCTGATGACGTGGAGCAGTGGGGTGCGCAAGCCACCACGTAGGCCGGGGGTGGGGGAGGCAGCCGTACGGAATTGCCCGTGCGGGTCGGCGGCGGTCGGCGGGGCCGGTCCGGAGCCGGGGCGCAACGGGGTCAGAGGTGGGGGTGAAGGAGTCGGCGATGGGGTTGCCGACTCATCGATAAGTAAAATAGTAATGTCAAATTGCATTGCGCAAGTGGGTGTTGTGAGGAGTTCGGGCGCTGGGTAACGAGAGGGTCTCGGACTGCGGTTTTGCGGTGCAGAGGTCTTGACGGGAACTCGGCGGCGGGCGTTTGCTGGCACCCGCTCGTTCGGGGCTGATTGGTTCTGTTTGTTTGTGTGGGTTTGAACGTTCAAATCGAGGGTGAGGCCATGACGGTGCTGGTTGTGCCGGAGTACCTGCGGCAGTTCGCCGAGCCGTTCGGCTATGTGGACTTCGCGCGGTTCGGACCGGTTTCGGCGCGGGTGACCGAGGTGCTGACCGGGTCGGCCGAGCGCCTCCACCGCGAGGGCTGGGAGGTGCTGGAAGGGCTCGACGCGCAGACGGAGACGGCGGCGCGGACGGCGGGCGACGTGCTCGGCTGCGCGCCGCACGAGATCGCGTTCGTGAGCTCGACCTCGCACGGCCTGTTCGCCGCCGCCCACGCGCTCGGCGCCGCCGCACCCCGCGCGGCGTCCGGGGCGTCCGGGGCGTCCGGCGGGACGGTGCTGGTGAGCCGGTCCGACTTCCCCGGTGCGCTCTACCCCTGGCTGCGCGCCGAGGGGAACGGCGGACTGGCGGTCCGCCAGCTCGACGGCCCGCTGACGGCGGACACCGTCCGGGCCCACCTGGACGAGCGGGTGCGCGCGGTCGCGGTCTGCGCGGTCGACGCCGCCACCGGCGCCCGGGCGCCGATCGCCGCGATCAAGGAGGCGATCGGCCCGCACCGGGTCCTGGTCGTGGACGCCATCCAGGCGCTCGGCGCCGTCGAGTTCGCCGCCGAGGCGGCGGACGTCCTCGCCGCGGGTGGCCAGAAGTGGCTGCGGGCCGGCTGGGGCGCCGCCGTCCTGATGGTCCGCGACCGGGTGGCCGGGCAGCTCGCGCCGGGGCTCGGCGGGTGGTCCGGCGTCGTCGACCCGATCGAGGCCCCCGGACACCCCTGCCCCGCCCGGCCGGGCGCCGTCGCGCACACCGTCACCAACCCGGACGGTCCCGCCGTCGCCGCCCTGGGCGCCGCCCTCGCGCTGGCCAGGGACGTCGGCATCGGCCGGATCAACGCCCTGATCGGCGAGGCGCTCGACGGCCTGCTCGGCGCCGCCCGCGCGGCCGGCGCCGAGACCCTCGGCGGCGAGCGGACCGGCGGCGAGACGCCCGGCGTCAGCGGGATCGCCCGGCTGCGACTGCCCGGCGCCGACCCCGCCGCCGTCCACCGCACGCTCGCCGAGGCCGGCGTCTCGACCACCCTGCGCGGTGGCTGGATCCGGCTGTCGCCGCACGCCAGTACCGGCCCGGCGGCGGCCGAACTGCTGGGCGACGCGCTACGGGCCGCCCGCACCGCCCACGCCCTCCGAGCCGCCTGACCCCGGCTCCCACCCGACCCCCCGCTCCCTCCCCACCGCGTCCCGGCCGGACCACCCCCACCGGCCGACCGACCGAACGCCGGACCGCCCGCCCGACCGGCGGAGGACCCACCGCCCGACCGCGTACCACCCGTACCGCCCGTACCACCCGTACGTCCTGTACGACCCGTACCGCCCGAACGCGTACCGCCCGTACGTCCTGTACGACCCGTGCCGCCCGACCACCCGCCCGACCGGCGGAGGGTCGTACCGCGCGGGGGCCGTCCGCACCCGCCCGACCGGCGGGCCGCCCCCACCTCCGGGCCCACCGCCCGCCCCCACCCGATGTTCCCGTCCGCTTGCCGCTCCCCCCTTCCGAAAGGCATGCCATGTCACACCTCTCCCGTCGTGACCTCCTGCGGGCCTCCGGCGCAGGCCTGCTGGCCCTCTCCGCCGGCGGCGCCCTGTCCGCCTGCGGAGGCTCCGACTCCGGCTCCTCCGGCGGCGACGCCGCCACCGGCACGATCACCGTCTGGTCCTGGACCACGGCGGCCGAGGCGCTGCGCGGCGTCGTCCCGGCGTTCGAGAAGGACAACCCCGGGATCAAGGTCGACGTCCAGGACGTCGGCAACCCGGCGATCTGGGACAAGATCACGGTCGGCCTGGCGGCCGGCGGCCAGGGCCTGGCCGACGTCCTCCACATCGGCTGCGACTACCTGCCCGGCTACCTGGAGAAGTTCCCCGGCGGCCTGGCCGACCTGTCGGCGCTCGGCGCCGACGGCTACAAGGACAAGTTCGCCCAGGGCCTGTGGCCGGCCGTCTCCGACAAGGAGGGCCGCGTCCGCGCGCTGCCCTGGGAGGTCAACGCGCAGGGCTTCTTCTACCGCAGCGACATGTTCGACCGGGCCGGGATCGACCCGACCACGTTCCAGACCTGGGACGACCTGATCGCCGTGGCCGAGAAGTTCAAGGCCGCCAACCCCGGCGTCGCGCTGTTCGGCATCAACAAGTCCGGCACCCCCTCCTCCGACCTCGACTTCCTGCAGTCGCTGATGCAGCAGCAGGGCGCCTTCTACTTCGACCTCAAGGGCGACATCACCGTCTCCTCCCCGGAGGCGATCCGCGCGCTGACCCTGGTCAAGCGCCTCGACGACGCCGGCCTGATCCTCGACGCCGCCAGCTCCACCATCTGGCGCAGCCAGATCAAGGAGGGCAAGCTCGGAGCCAACCCGCTGGCGTCCTGGGGCGCGCACTGGATCGAGACCAAGTTCCCCGAGCAGAGCGGCAACTGGCGCCTCACCCAGCCGCCGGCGGTCACCCCCGGCGGCAAGCGCACCGCCATCGTCAACTCCACCCACCTGGCCGTCTCCGCCACCAGCCCCCGGCGCACCGCGGCCTGGAAGTTCGTCGAGTACGCCCTCACCCGGCCCGCCTCCGTCAACTCGATGTTCAACGCCGGCGGCGTCTTCCCCGCGCTCACCGCGGCCTACCAGGACCCGATCTACAGCGCGCCCAACGCCTACTACGGCGGCCAGCCCGTCCTGAAGACCTTCGCCGACCTGCTCGGCCAGGGCGGCGACGCCACCAACTACTCCGGTGACTTCGCCCGCGCCCTCAAGCTCGTCAACGACGCCCAGGCCAAGGTCCTGACCAAGGGCGCCGACCCGGCCGCGGCCCTCCAGGACGCCGCCAAGCAGCTGGCCCAGCAGACCGGGCGCAAGATCAAGTGACGACCGCACTCCGCCCCGCCGCCCCGCCCCGGATCCCGGCGCCGCCACCCTCCCGGCGCCGCGCGGTCCTGCGCCGAAAGGCCCTGCCCTACCTGCTGCTGGCTCCCGCGCTGGTGACGTTCGGGGTGTTCAAGGCCTACCCGATCATCTCCTCGCTGCTGTTGTCGCTCACCACCGGCTCCGGCGCGAACACGCGCAACGCGGGTCTGGCGAACTACCGCAAGCTGCTGGACGACCCGCTGTTCTGGACGGCGCTGGGCAACACCGCCCGGATCCTCGTCGTGCAGGTCCCGCTGATGCTCGCGCTCGCGCTCGGGCTCTCGGTCGCCCTCCACGCGGCGCTCGTCCGCTTCCGCACCGTCTGGCGGCTGGGCATCTTCATGCCCTCCGTCACCGGCCTGGTCGCCACCGGCGTGGTGTTCGCCTTCCTCCTCGACACCGACCGCGGCGCCGTCAACAGCCTGCTGGAGGCGATCGGCCTGTCCGGCGTCGACTGGCTCGGCGACGGCTTCTGGGCCCGGATGGCCGTCGTCCTGGTCCTCACCTGGCACTACACCGGCTACAACGCCGTCATCTACCTGGCCGGCCTGCAGGGCATCCCGAAGGAGCTGTACGAGGCCGCCATGGTGGACGGCGCCGGCCCGCTGCGCCGGTTCTTCGCGATCACCCTGCCGGCGCTGCGCCCCGTCCTGCTGTTCACCGTGGTGCTGTCCACCATCGGCACCCTCCAACTGTTCGACGAGCCGTACGTCCTCACCCGCGGCGGCCCCGACAACGCCACCCTCACCGTCTCGATGTACCTGTACGACAACGGCTTCCGGTACTTCGACTTCGGCTACGCCTCCGCCATCGCCTACGCGCTCACCCTGATCGTCTCGGTGCTCGGCGCGGTCCAGATGCGCCTGATGGGAGAACGCGAATGACCCTGACGACGCGGGCGACCCGCGTGGCACCTCCGACCACCGGGACGACGGCGGGCAAGGGGCTCCGGGCCCGGCTGCGCGGCTGGCCCACGACCCTGATCCTGGCGGCGGTCACCGGCCTGTCCGTCGCCCCCTTCTACTGGCTGGTGGTCTCCGCCACCCACAGCGACGCCGACATCTTCTCCTGGCCGCCCAAGCTGCTGCCCGGCTCCCACCTCGGCGAGAACCTCTCGCACCTGGACGCGAAGATCGGCATCGGCCGGGTCCTCCTCAACTCCCTGCTGGTCTCCGGGGTGCAGACCGTCGGCGCACTCGTGGTCGCGCTGCTCGCCGGCTACGCCTTCGCCAAGTTCAGGTTCCGCGGCCGGACGACGCTGTTCGTCGTCCTGCTGTCCACCCTGGTCGTGCCGGACCAGGTGCTGCTGGTGCCGCTCTTCAAGATGATGATGTCCTTCGGCCTGATGGACAGCTACCAGGCGCTCATCCTGCCCGGCCTCTGCGTGCCCTTCGCGATCTTCCTGATGCGGCAGGCCCTGGCGGGCATGCCGGACGAACTCCTCGACGCCGCCCGGGTGGACGGTGCGGGCGAGCTCCGGGTGCTGTTCGGCGTGGTCGTCCCGGTCATGCGGCCGGTCCTGGCCGCGCTGGGGATCTTCCTGTTCCTCGGTTCGTGGAACAGCTTCGTCTGGCCGCTGATCGCCCTGCGCAGCCCCGACATGCACACGCTGCCGGTCGCCCTGGCCACCCTGCACGGCATGAAGAGCAACACCGACTACGGCCTGATCCTCGCCGGGACCGCGCTGTCCACCCTGCCGATGATGGCCCTCTTCCTGGCCCTCCAGCGCCAGTTCATCTCCGGCCTGCTGGCCGGTGCCACGAAAGGCTGACCATGGAACCACCGACGAGCGAGCAGGCCGAGCAGGCCGAGCACGAGGAGATCTGGGAGCCGCACGCCCCCGCCACCACCGCCCGCCCGCGCCGGGTCGCCGCCGACGGCCTCGACCTGCTGGTCACCGGCGAGGCGAGCGTCCGCACGGTGTCCGAGGGTGTCATCGAGGTCACCGCCGAGGACAGCGGCGAGGTCCGGATCGAATGGCGCACCCCCTGCGTCGACGCCACCGCCTTCTGGACCCCCGACGCCCGCGGCACCGGGTGGCTGCCGGCCGCCTGGAGCGCCCCGCGCCGGGTCACCCTCTCCCGCGGCGCCCCCGTCGCGGTGCTGGTCGGCACCGGTGACACCGCGATCTGCGCCTTCGCCGCCGACCGCGAGGACGCCCTGGCCGGCGCCGGAGTCCTGGAGGAGACCGGCGACTTCCGCTACTGGGTCCAGGCCACCGGCCGGCTCACCGTCCGGATCGACACCTCCGGCCGGCACTACGCCCGCTGCCTGGCCGCCGTCGCCGACTGGTGGCAGGCCGGCCGGACCGCGCACGTCCCCGACGCCGCCCGCCTCCCCGCCTACTCCACCTGGTACTCGCTGCACCAGAACATCACCCCCGAGGCCGTCGAACGGCAGGCCGCCCTCGGCAAGGAGCTCGGCCTCGACACGATCATCGTCGACGACGGCTGGATGACCACCGACCGCACCCGCGGCTACGCCCACTGCGGGGACTGGGAGCCCCGCTCGCTGCCCGACACCGCCGCCCACGTCGGCCGCGTCCACGACCTCGGCGTCCGCTACCTGCTCTGGTACGCCCTCCCCTTCATCGGCAAGGACAGCGCCGCCTGGGACGCCCTCTCCGGCTACGCCCTCGTCCACGCCGACCACATGGGCGCCGTCGTCGCGGACCCGCGCTACCCGAAGGTCCGGCAGCACCTCGCCGACAGCCTCGCCCGGGCCGTCGAGGAGTGGGGGATGGACGGGCTGAAGGTCGACTTCGTGGACTGGTTCGGCGTCCAGGACCCGCCGGAGGCCGGGCCCGAGGCCGACTGCGCCACCGTCGACGAGGGCCTGCACCTGCTGCTCGCCGAGATCCGCCGCCGGGTCGACGCCGCCTGCCCCGAGGGCATGATCGAGCACCGCCAGCCCTACGTCAGCCCCGGCCTGTGGCCCTACGCCACGATGATCCGGGCCACCGACTGCCCGCTCAGCCCGCACGAGAACCGCCAGCGCACCATCGACACCCGGCTGATCGCCGGTCCGCTCGCGGTCCACGCCGACATGCTGATGTGGCACCCCACCGAGCCGCCCGAGCAGCTCGCCTGCCACCTCATCAACGTCCTCTTCTCCGTCCCGCAGATCTCCGTCGACCTCGCCGTCCAGAGCCCCGCCCAGCGGGAGGCGCTCGCCTTCTGGCTCGGCGTCGCCCGCGAGCACGTCGACACCCTGCAGCTCGGCGAACTGCTCCCGGCCCGGCCCGACCTCGGCTACCCGATGGTCACCGCGGCCTCCGCCGGGACGGGCACCACCGTCGTCGCCCGCTACGCGGCGCTGCCGGTGGACGCGGGCACCGGTGCCGGTCCGTGGCGTACCCTGCTGGTCGCCAACGCCGACGCCGATCCGGACGTGCGCCTGGTCGGCGGCCGGGGCAGCGCCGAGGCCACCGTCCGGGACGCCCGCGGGCGGACCGTCCACCAGGGCACCGTCGACCTCGTGGACGGCGGCGTCACCGTCGCCGTCCCCCGGGGCGGACTGCTGACCCTGCGCCGTCCGGCGCCGGAGCCGGAGGGCGACAACTGACCCACCGACCGGAGCAGCCATGACCGAGGGAACACGCCCCGCGCGCCGCGCCACCACCATCGCGGACGTCGCCCGCGCGGCCGGCGTGTCCCGGCAGACCGTCTCGAACGCGCTCAACGCCCCGCACCGCGTCCACCCGGACACGCTCGCCCGGGTCACCGCCGCCGTCGAACGGTTCGGCTACCGGCCGGACCAGTCGGCCCGCTCGCTGCGGACCGGCGAGCGGCGCACCATCGGCTACCTCGCGCCGGTGGACGACCCGTTCGACCCGAACCCGCTGATGGCGGGGTTCCTGGAGGCCCTGGTGGACGCGGCCGGGGCGGAGGGGCACCGGGTCCTGCTGGTCCGCGCGGCACCGGGGGAGGCGCAGGCCAGGGCGGCGATCGACGACCTGGTGGCGGCCCGCCAGGTGGACGGGCTGGTCCTCGCGGACGTGCTCCCCGAGGACGCCCGGGTCGCCCACGCGGCCCGGGTCGGCGTCCCGTTCGCCTCCTTCGGCCGCACCGCGCCGGGGCTGCCGCAGCACTGGGTGGACATCGACAACGCGGCCGCCACCGCGGAGATCGCCCGCCACCTCGCGGAGCGCGGCCACCGCCGGGTCGGCTTCGTCGGCTCGGCGGCGCGGGCGGCCGGCGCGGTGCCGGAGGGGGCGGCCTGGGCGGTGCCCGGTGAGGTGATCGGGGACGCGAGAAGGGAGCCGGGAGGGGAAGCGAGCGAGGCCGTGCCCGGGGAGGTGGCCGGGCGGGCCGGCGGGGAAGCGGCATCGTCGACCGGGCCGGGGGAGGAGCCGGGGGCGCCGGCCGAGCTGCCGTGGCTCGCGGCGCGCCGGGCGGGCTTCCACCGGGAGGCGCGTCGGCTCGGCCTGGAGGTGGTGCCGGTGCCCGGGGCCGGGGCGCTCCGCACCCTGCTGCGGGACCCCGACCGCCCCACCGCCCTCGCCGCGGACAACGATCTGGCGGCCCTCGACGTCTACGAGGCCGCCCGCGCCGAGGGCCTGCTGGTCGGCCGCGACCTCGCGGTGACCGGCTTCCACGACACCCCGCTCGGCCGGCACCTGTACCCGCCGCTCACCTCGGTCCGCCTGCCGCTGCGCGGCATCGCGGCCGGGCTGGTGGGGCTGCTGCTGGCCCAGGTACGGGGCGAACAGCTGACCGGGGCCGGGCTCGAACTGCCCGCGGAACTCGTCGTGCGGGCGAGTTCGGGCTGAGCACGGCCTCCGGAACGGGACCCTGGCCCGGTGGGGCCGGGCTGGGGGCCCCTGGTCCGGTGTGGGGCCGGGCCGGGGGTCATGGCGTCCGGTCCGGCCGCCGTCGGGACGACCGGCGGCCGGACTGCTCGTCCGGGGATCCACTCGTACGTGCCCGCATGCCCTGCCCGCCCCGCATGCCCTGCTTGCCCCGCCCGTCCGCTCGGCGGCGGCGGGCGTTCGGGGCAGGCGGCCACGCCTTGGCGCCCCTCAACGGCCGTGTTCGGCGCCGCCGTTGACCTGGATGACCTGGGCGGTCAGGTGGCCGGCGGACGCCGAGGCCAGCCAGCGGGCGGTCTCCGCGACGTCGGCCGGGCGCCCGGCTCGCCGGGTGTCGGCCTGGGCGATCAGTGTCTTCTCGCGCTCGGCGGAGAGCCCGCCGCGGAAGAACTCGGTGTCGGCCACGTAGCCGGGGGCGATCACGTTGACGGTGATGCCGCGCGGGCCCAACTCGGCGGAGAGGTCGTAGGCGTAGGGGTGCAGGGCGGCCTTGGCGGCGCCGTAGGAACCCGAGCCGGAGCCCCGGTACGCGGCGATCGAACCGATCAGCAGGACCCGTCCGCCGGGCGAGGCGAGCCGGTCCTTGAGCGCCTCGGTGAGCAGGACGGCCGTGAGGGTGTTGGCCCGGAAGTTCTCCTGCCAGTGCCAGGCGGTGCCGGCGAGGCCGTCCGGCCGGTCGGCGGGTTCGCCGAGGGCGGCGTTGCCGCCCGCGCTGTTGACCAGGACGTCGACCCGCTCCCACCGCTCCGCGATGCCCGCCGCGGCCGACCCGGCCCCGGCCGGGTCGGCCAGGTCGGCGGTCAGGGCGACCGCCGCCGGGGCGCCGGGGTGCGCGGCCCGCAGCCGCGAGGCGGCCCGTTCGAGCACCCCGGCGCGCCGTCCGACCAGGACCACCTGGTCGCCGTCACCCGCGAAGGCCTCCGCGACGGCGTACCCGATACCGGTACCCCCGCCGCTCACCACCACCACCCGTGCCATCCGCCGGGCCTCCCCTCGTCGTCGACAGGCACCGCGTTCCCGGTCCCGGTGTCCGCGCACGTCCGGCGGCTCGCCCGGGCCCGGCTCCGGTCAGCCTACTGATCCCGGTGCGGGCGCCGCGTGCGGAGCGGAGGGCCGTCACACGATGGCCATCCGGCTTCACCGGAAGACGAGTTGACGTAGTGTTGCCGTCACACGGTGGACATCGACGGGCGGAGGACGCCATGCGCCGGATCGCGATCGTCGGGGCGGGCCAGGCCGGACTCCAGCTCGCGCTCGGGCTGCTCGCGCTCGGCGGGTACCAGGTGACGGTGGTCTCCGCCCGGACCCCGGAACAACTGCTCGGCGGGCCGGTGCTGTCGACGCAGGCGATGTTCGGCCCGGCGCTGCGGATCGAGCGGTCGGCCGGACTGGACCTGTGGGCCGCGGCGGCGCCGGCCGTCCGGGACGTGGACGCCGTGCTGGTGCCCGAACCTGGCCTCCGCGCACTGGAGTTCACCATGACGCTGGACGAGCCGGCCCAGTCGGTGGACCAGCGGATGAAGATGGCGCGCTGGCTGGAGCTGGTCGCCGAGCGCGGTGGCCGGGTCGAGTACCGGAGCCTGGACCGGGCCGGACTGCGGCAGTTGGCCGAGGCGCACGAGCTGACGGTCGTCGCCGTCGGCCGCGGCGGACTGGCCGGGATCTTCGAACGGGACGCCGCCCGCTCGCCGTTCGACGCCCCGCAGCGGACGCTGGC
Source organism: Kitasatospora sp. NPDC042419 (assembly GCF_056437345.1). Classification (NCBI taxonomy): domain Bacteria; kingdom Bacillati; phylum Actinomycetota; class Actinomycetes; order Kitasatosporales; family Streptomycetaceae; genus Kitasatospora; species Kitasatospora sp. NPDC042419. The sequence goes on along the minus strand of NZ_JBWKAW010000027.1, from coordinate 94,510 downwards.
CGCGCTGTACGCGCACGGGGTCGGCGCGCCCGACCCGACAGCCGGGCCGAGGGCGCGGATGCACGCCGTGCCCGGCGTCGGCGAGCTGTACCTCCAGCCCGCGCTGACCCTCTCCGGACCCTGCGACATCCTGCTCTGGGAGGCCGTTCCCGGCAGCCCGTTCGACTGCTTCGCGGACCGCCCCGCCCCTGCCGAACAGCTGCGCAGGATGCGGGAGTTGCTGCGGACTTACCTCCCCTGGGAGGCGGAGCTCTGGACGGCCGCCGAGCCGACCGACGCCGGAGCGGCCCTGTACGGGGCGCTGACCCCGGAGGTCCGGCGGCCGGTCGCCCGGCTGGACGGCGGCAGCGGCGGCATCGGTGGCATCGGTGGCGGCAGCGGCGGCGGTGCGGTGAACGGCGGTGCGGCGGGCGGCGGAACGGGCGGTCCGGCCGTGCTCGGCATCGGCGACGCGCTGGTGGTGAACGACCCGATCACCGGCCAGGGCGCGAACAGCGCCGCCCGGGCGGCCGCCGCCTACCTGGTGGCGATCGTCGCCCGGCGCGGGGAGCCGTTCACCCCGGAGTGGATGCACGACACCTTCGAGCGCTTCTGGCACCGGCACGCCCGCCACACCGTCGAGTTCACGGCGTCGATGCTGACCATGCCCGACCACCTCCAGGCCGTCTTCGGGGCCGCCGCGGAGCATCCGGCGGTGGCCCGCAGGCTCGCCAACACCTATGCCGAGCCGGTCGATCACGCGGCCTGGCTGGCCGCGCCGGAGCTGACGGAGGAGTACCTCGCCACGGTCCGGTCCGCCGCGCCGGGCGGCGGCCCGGGCACCGCGCCGGCGCCGGACGGCCCGCTGCCGTAGCGCGCTGCGGTGGCAGCGCCCCGGCACGTCCGTCGGGCAGGTCGGCCGGTTGCGCCCGCCGGGAGCCCGGGCGCCGGCTCGAAGCCGGGCCCGGGCCCGTCGCCGTCCGGCGGACGTAACCGCCGTGCGGTGTACGTCAGTTGCCGTCGCCGACGCGCAGCTCGGTGGCGATCTGGCGGCGGCCCGAGACCAGCGCCTCGGCGAGGATCCCGGCCGCGACCAGCGCGGCGAGACCGAGCGTCGGCGGTACCACGGCCCAGCCGCTGACCGGCAGGCCGGGCGGCACGCGGGTCCCGAGCAGGGCGGAGATGTCGAAGACCGGCCCGAGCACGCCGACGGCGGTGATCGCCGCCAGCGCGCCGCCGAACGCGGCGAGCAGGGTCTGCGGCAGGGTCTCGGTGAGGATGAGGGACAGGCCCTGCCGGGGGCGCAGGCCCATGGTGCGCAGCCGGGCCAGCGACGCGGCGCGGTCGGGGGCGGCCCGGAGCAGGGTGAGCAGGACGGCGAGCAGCGCGAACGCCCCGGCGCCGGCCGTGGTGGCCCGGAACAGTCGCGAGGCGGCGTGCTGGACGGGGTCGGCGGCGACCTCGGCGTTGAACTCCTCGCTGGTGTACATCGCGTACCCCTCGGGGAGGGAGTCGGCGTTCGGGCCGGCGGCCGGGATTCCGGTGAGCCTGGCGGTGTCGGCGACGATCTCGGTGACCGGCAGCTGGTGCGCCAGCCGGAGGACGGCCTGCCGGTCGATCTCGCCCGTGGCGAACCAGTAGGTGCGGCGGGCGAGTTCGGGCAGCAGGGCGACGGCGGGGCCGGCCGGGAGGACGATGAACGGGCGGGTCGAGTCGCGCAGGGCGGGGGTGGCGTCGACGGTGGCGATCCGGGCGGCGGTCAGCTCGCCGTTGCTGCGGAAGCGGATCCGCCGGCTGTCGGCGTCGCCGCCGAGCAGGGCGACGAGGTCCGCGGAGTACAGCGCGGGGACGGGGGTGTCCGGCGGTCCGGTCGGCTCGGGGACCCCGCCGGCGGGGGCGGCGGCCGCGGCGCCGCCGAGCGCCGCCGGGTCGAAGGCGCCCCGGCCGAGGGAGCGGGAGATCTCGGCGTAGGCGACCGGGTCGGCGACCACGACGGAGATGGTGAGCGGGCGGTCGCCGGGCCGGAGCACGACGACGTCGGTCTCCATGAAGACGGCGGTGGAGGCCGTCACCCCGGGCAGCCCGCCGGCGGCGGCGGTGAAGGAGTCCGGCAGGGTGATGCCGGTCGGCCCGCTCAGCATGACGTCGCCGCCGGCGGCGAGGCGGGAGCTGTGCGCCCGGCCGGAGTCGACCGCGTCGACCAGGTTCGCGCCGAACCCGGCCGTGGTGGCGGCGAGCAGCAGGGCGAGCACCGGCAGGACGGCGGGGCGCGGGCGGTCGCCGGTGCCGCGCGCGGCGCGGGCCAGCCCCAGGAAGCCGACCGCGCCCCGGCGCCGGCCGACCAGCCGGGCCAGGGCGCCGACCAGCGGCGGCTGGATCCGGGCGATCAGCAGACCGGCGGCGAGCGCGATCAGCAGCGGGGTGGCGACCACCAGCGGGTCGAGGCCGCTGCCGGCCTGGGCGACGCCGCGCCGCCGGACCTCCGCCACGGCCGCGACCGTCAGGGCCAGGACGGCGAGTTCGCCGACCGCGCGGCGCCGGCTGCCGGCCGGGCGGGGCGGGGCGAGCAGCGCCGCGGCGCGCAGCGGGAAGGCGAGCAGGCAGACCAGTGCGACGAGGGCGCCGGCCAGCACGGAGGTGCCCCAGCGCGGGGTGGGCAGCAGCAGGAGGGCGAGCGCCGTGCCCAGCGCGGCGGCGGGCAGCACCGTCACCGCGCCTTCGCCGAGCAGCCGCCGCAGGATTCCGCGCCGCGATCCGCCGCGGGCCCGGAGCAGCCGGATCTCGGCGGCGCGCCGGTCGGCGGCCAGCGCGGCGGCCAGGAAGAGCACCACCGCGACGACGCCGGCCAGCCCGGCCGGGCCGATCGCGGCCAGCGGGGCGGCGGCCTCCCGGCGTTCGGCGGCCAGGGTGAACAGCTGGGGGAGCAGGGAGACGGTCCGCAGGTCGGAGCGGCCGGTGGTGACCATCAGGCCGGCGGCGGTCGGGCCGGTCAGGTAGGAGTTGATCTCGGTCGTGGCGAGGGGGAGCCGGTCGACGCGCAGGGAGTCCGGGTCGACCGGCTGCCGCCAGAAGGCGTGCCCGCCCTTGGCCCAGGTGATGAGCCTGGGCAGCGAGTCGTCCCCGACGACGCCGGTGGTGTGCCAGGCCCGCAGCTTCTCGTTGGTGTCGGGGATGTCCAGGCAGCCGCGGGTCACGCAGTCGAGGTCGGTCCAGTACGGGTCCGCCTCGTCGTGGGCGGTGTAGAAGCCGACGACCTCGACCCCCAGGGCGGGGGACGGGTCGCCCATCTCCTCGGTGAGCACGTCGCCCAGGCGGATGTTCAGCTTCCCGGCGGCCTGTGCGGAGACCGCGATCGGCAGCGGCCGGTCGAGGGGCGCGCCGGCCGGCCAGCGGCCGGCGACCAGGTCCGCGTGCCCGGCGATCCCGGCCAGGTGGAGCAGGCGCAGGGACGGCGAGTAGCCGTCGGGGCGGGCGAGGTGCGGGTTGCCGAGGGTGGTGGGCTTGGCGCCGTACACGCCGTGGACCGGGCCGCTGTCGGCGATGCGGAACTCCCCGCCGGTGCGGGAGGCCAGGGCGGCGGCGACCTCCGCCAGCGTGTCCTTGTCGTCGCCGCTCCGGATCGTGGAGGTGCTGTACAGGCTGGTCCCACTGGCGTTGCGGGAGCGCAGGAAGTCGCGCAGGGACGCGTCGGCGCTGAGGTCCACGGCCCGGGGCAGTGCGGCGGTAAGGAAGACGGCGGCGAGGACGAGCACGGCGTTGAGGACGGCCGCGAACCGGGCCGACCGGAGTCTGGTGCGCACCCACGGTGCGGGCCGGTGCTCGGCGCGGACCGGGTCGAGGGTCTGGTCCTGCATGCGCGTCTCCCCGCCCCGTACGCCCCGCTCTCCCGCCGTGGACGCCACACCGATTCCGGCACCTGATCACCGGATAGCGGACGATGCTGTCAGAACCGTGCACGGAACGGAAGGTCCGTTCGGGCAGGATGACGGCCCCTCCGGCCGCCGGGCTGTCGGAGGCGTCCTCTATGTTCTGGGGTGTCACGAGGCGGACCGCCCGGGGACCCCGTTCCCCGGCAGCCCGCAGCACACCCGAGCACTCCGCAGCACTCTGCAGCACACCCAGCACACCCAGCACATTCGCGCCCGGAAGGGGCCCCGCCATGCCGGCCACCGCCGCCGATCAGACGACCTACCTGGAGCTGTCCGAGGACAGCGGCAGCGCCCACAAGTTCTACGAGGTCCGGGTCGCCGGGGTGGACGTGACCGTCACCTACGGCCGGATCGGCGAGAGCGGCCAGACCAAGACGACCGCGTACGCGTCGCCGGAGAAGGCCGCGGCGGCGGCCGCCAAGAAGATCGGCGAGAAGGTCCGCAAGGGCTACGCCCCGGCGGTGCGCGGGGTGCGGCAGCCCCGGGCGGTGACGCGGCGGGCGATCGTCAGCAGCCGTTCCACGGCCAGCCAGGCCCCGGTGCTGTGGCGCTTCCACTCCGGCGCGGCCGCGTTCGGCATCTTCGTCGGCGAGGAGCACGCCTGGGTCGGCAACGAGCGCGGCGACGTCTACACGCTGACCCACGACGGGCGGGTGACCGGCCGCTACGGGCTGCCCGACGGCGTCAAGTGCATCGTCGCGGACGACTGGTGGATCTACGCGGGCTGCGACGACGGCAAGGTGTACGACCTGGGCGGCAAGGTGCCGCGGGTGGCGTACGAGATAGCCGAGGACGTCGACATCTACTGGCTGGACATCCACGACGGCGTGCTCGGCGTGGCCGACGCGCGCGGCGGCATCACCACGGTCGACCACGAGGACGAGTTCCAGTGGCGGCGCAAGGCCGAGGGCATCGACGGCTGGATGGTGCGCTGCGACGCCGACGGCGTCTACCACGGCCACTCGCGCGGGGTGGCCCGGTACGCGGCGCGCGGCGGCGAGCCGGTCTGGCACACCCGCACCGACGGCGAAGTGCTGTTCGGCTGGCAGGAGCGGGACGAGGTGTTCGCGGGCACCTCGCGCGGCTCGGTCCACCGGCTGCGCAAGGCCGACGGCTCCGAGGCCGCCCGCTACCGCTGCGACGCGGCGGTGTTCTCCTGCGCGGCCTCGCCCGACGGCCGGTACGTCTTCGCCGGGGACAACCACTCCTCGGTGTACTGCTTCGCGGCCGACGGCACCCGGCTGTGGAAGCTGGGCACCGGCTGCGGTTCGGCGTACAGCATGCAGTACCGCGACGGCCGGCTGTACCTGGTGACCACGGACGGGTCGCTGGTCTGCCTGGACGCGAGCGAGACGGCGGTGCGCGAGGCCGAGCAGGGCCGGCTGCCGCAGGCCGCCGAGGTCGACGGCAGCGGCTGGACGGCCGCGGTGGCCGGGGCGGAGATCGAGGCGGTGGCCGCCGGTTCGGCGGGCGCGGCCGGCGGCATCGAGGTCGAGTGCGTGCAGGACGGCTCCCGGCTGCGGGTGCGGGTGGTCTCGCCGGGCTTCGACGCGACCCGCCGGGTGCAGTTCCCGAAGGACATCCGGGTGCCGGGTGCCCGCTACCTGGTGGCCGAGGTGCTGGAGTCCGGCAGCGGCTCGTTCTACCGGGCGCGCGGTGACATCAAGCGCCTGCTCTGAGGGCGTCCGCGCCGCGGCGGATTCCGTTCACCCGGAGGACCGTTGACAGCCCGTCGCGGGCCTCGGTGTAATGCCGTTGCCATGCGGAAGCGCGGCACACCGACCACTTCGGGCCGTTCCGGGGAAAGCAGGATTTCATGGGTGCGGAGACTGCGGTGGCGCCGGAACCCGTCGGGCTGAACTCCCGGATGGCGGCGCTGTACGAGCGGGACCTGACCTGCCAGGGGCTGGGCATCGCGCTCGACGAGGTGTCCACCGGGCGGGCGCTGATGCGGATGCGGGTGGTCCCGTCCATGGTGAACGGGCACGGGACCGCCCACGGAGGCTACCTCTTCCTGCTCGCCGACGCGGCGTTCTCCTACGCCTGCAACAGCTACGGCCCGGTGACGGTGGCGCAGGCCGCGCAGGTGACCTTCCTGGCGCCGGCGGGGGTCGGGGACGAGCTGGTCGCCGAGGCGGTGGAGCGGGCGCGCTCCGGGCGCACCGGCGTCTACGACGTGGCGGTCCGTACGGCCGCGGGGAAGGTGGTCGCGGAGTTCCGCGGCCAGAGCGTGATGCTGGCCGGGAAGCCGCACACGGGCTGACCGGCGGCGGGCCGACCGGCCGAACCGGCTGGTCGGCCGGTTACCGGTGACCGGGCGGGGGCTTCCCCACCCGGCGACCGGTCACCGGCGCGCGGGCGTCAGGCCGGCGGGCGCTCGTCCACCACCTGCTGGAGCTTCCCGGTGCGGGGGTTGGTGACCAGCTCGGAGCGCGGCACCCACTCGACGCGGAGGTCGTGGATCGCGCCGTCCGCGACGTCGTGCGGGTAGAGCGGGCGGGCCGCGTACACCGCCTCGACCAGCTGCTCGCTCAGCCCTGCCGGGGGCGGCTCCTCGGTGTAGCCGAGCCGCAGGACCAGGCCGTCCTTGCCGTCCCAGCGGCGCTGCACCAGCTGGATGCCGGAGATGACCTGGTCCGGGTCGGCGGCGACCAGCACCGCGCGGATCTCCTCGGTCGGCATCGCGACGGTCCCGATCCGGGCGCCCTCGACCGACCGGCCGACCAGCCGGAACCGCCCGCGCTCCGGATCGACCCACTCGGCACGGTCGCCGGTCGGGTAGCGCAGGATCGGCATCAGGGTGCGGAACAGGTTGGTGACCACCACCCGGCCGGGCACCCCGGCGGCGGTGATCGGCTCGCCGGTCACGTCGTCGACCAGCTCGACCACGGTGCGGTTCGGGAACGCCTCGTGCACCCGGACGTCGTCGCCCGGCACCGGCGCGCCGACCAGCCCGGCGTCCACCGAGGCGTAGCCGATCGAGGCGACGGCCGCCTTGGGGAACGCCCGGGAGAGGAGCGGCCGCAGGTCGGCGAAGAGCAGGTCCCCGCCGAAGAGCAGCAGTTCGATCCGCTCGGCGGTCTTCCCGTTCTTGACCAGGTACTCGGCGACCGAGCTGAGCTTCATCGGCTCGCCGGCCAGCACGTCGACGCCGAAGTCCTCGATCAGGTCGGCGATGTACGCGTTGGGCGCGGCGCCGACCGGCAGTCGGACGTTGTCGACCGGCGCGTGGTGCAGGGCGTTCTCGATGTAGAGGAAGCCGCCGTACAGCTCGCCGGCCCAGAACAGGTTGGCGACCCGGTGGCCGGGCTTGAGGCCGGCCTGGACCAGGCCCGCGCCGAAGGCGGTGACCGAGTCGGCGTGCTCGGTGCGCGACCAGGGCGAGAACTTGGGGACGCCGGTGGTGCCGCCGGTCTTGTAGACGCCCGCGTCGAGCAGGGGCCCGGTCAGCAGGCGGTTCTCCGGCCAGGAGTTGGCGGCCCAGAAGGCGGTCTGCTCGATGACGGGCAGTTGGGTGAGGTGGTCGATGCGGTCCGGCAGGTCGCGGTACAGCTCCGCGTAGAAGGGGGAGTTCCTCCGGGCGAAGTCGACCAGCTCGGGCAGTGGTTTGGCGGGCACGGTGCTTCTCCTGACTGCTGGGGGGGGGTGTGGGCGGCGCGGGCACGTCCCCGGCGCGTGCCGGGCGCGGCTCAGCCGGCCTCGGGCCGGCCGATCCAGGTGCGGGCGAGGGTCTGGACGGCGGAGCCGTCCCGGTCGGCGAGCTTCTGCTCCAGGTACTCGGCGGCCCAGGCGTTGGTCGGGACGCGGAAGGCGGGGCGTTCGGCGCGCAGGGTCCGCACGACGACCTCGGCGACCTCCCGGGCCGGCTGCCCGGCGGCCTCCCAGCCCTGGCCGCCGACCCAGTCGAGGTAGTCGGCGAAGGTGGCCGCGTACGGGCCGGAGGCGGCCTGGATGGTGCGGCGGTCGATGTCCGGGAAGATGCCGAACCGGGTGTCCGGCACGAAACCGGGGACGACGACGGAGACCCGCACGCCGTGCGCCTCCGCGACCGGGGCCAGGCTCTCCATGAACCCCTCGACGGCGAACTTGGCCGCGCAGTAGGCCTCGTTGAACGGCTGGCCGACCACGCCGTGCACGCTGCCGACGGTGACCAGCCGGCCGCCGGAGGCGCGCAGCAGCGGCATCGCGGCCCGGCTCACCTCGACGACGCCGAAGAAGTTCACCTCCAGGTTGGCCCGCAGTGCCGCCGTGGTCGACATCTCCAGCGTCGGGTCGGAGTTGGAGACCCCGGCGTTGTTGACCAGCGCGTCCAGCCGCCCGTACGCCGCGGCCACGCCGTCCAGACAGGCGGCGACGGAACCGGCGTCGGTGACGTCGAGGCGGCGCACGTCCAGCGTGACGCCGGCCTGCCCGGCCGCCTCGGACAGCTCCCCTGCGCCGTCCGGGTCGCGCAGGGTGGCCACCGTCGTGTACCCGGCGCGGGCCGCCGCGACGGCGGTGGCCAGGCCGATGCCGGAGGAGGTGCCGGTGATCAGCACGACCGGTGCGTCCGTCGCGTCCGGTGCATCCGGCAGGCTCGGGCCGTTCGGCGCGTCCGGCGCGTCCGGCGCGCTCACGAGGCGCTCTCCGTCAGCTCCGGCGCGGCGTCCTCGGCCTGCTTCTTCTCCCGGGCGGCCGCGTCCAGCAGCGGCTGGATCCCGAGCGCGGGCAGGAACGAGCAGGCGGCGAGCAGGGTGCCGCCGACCATCGTCCAGCGGGCCGCGTCCAGGATGCCCAGTCGGTCGGTCAGCGCGGACACGGCCAGGCCGCCGACCAGCGCGGCCAGCGGGATCACGCCCCAGGTGACGGTCCGGAACGCCGCGTGCATCACGCCCTGGTTCTCGGCGGACATCCGGGCCTGCCGGGTCGGCGCGCTGCACACGTTGATGCAGGACATGAAGAAGCCGTAGCAGCCCATCGTCACGGCGATCACCGGGCCGGCCGGCAGCGCGGGCGCGGCCAGCACGCCGAGCCCGACCAGGCAGTGCAGCAGCAGCGACCAGGCCAGGGTCCGGCCCAGGCCCAGGCGTTCGCTGATCCGCGGGGCGACCACGGCGCCGGCCAGCGCGCCGACCGCCCCGACCGACATGGCCGCGCCGAGGACGCCGACCGACACGCCCAGCCCCCGGTAGGCGAGGACGGGCAGCACGGTGACGAAGATCGGACCGCCCGAGTTCAGCGTGACGGCCGACATCACCACCCGCCGCAGCACCGGGTCCGCCCAGTTCAGCCGGAAGCCGGCCGTCAGCCGCTCCCAGACCGTGCCCTCGACGACGTTCCGCCCGCCCCAGGGCCGCATGGACCGGAAGCAGGCCGCGGAGACCAGGTAGCTGGCCGCGTCGACCACCAGGGCGGCCACGCCGAGCGCGCTGTAGAGGCCGGCCGCGATCGACGGCCCGGCCACCTCGGAGACCGAGTTGCTGCCCTCCAGCCGCGAGTAGGCACGGACCATCTGGTCCTTCTCCACCACGGCGGGCACGGCGATCAGGTAGCCGACGTTGAAGAAGATGGTCGCGCCGCTGATCGCCGCCACGCAGCAGAACAGCAGCGGCGTGGAGAGGAAGTCCAGCCAGTACGCGACCGGGATGACCAGGACCGCCGCCAGCCGGACCAGGTCGCAGACGAGCATGGTGAGGCGGTTGTCCCACCGGTCGACCAGCACCCCGGCGATCGGCCCGAGCAGCGGGATGCCCAGGTACTGGGCCATCGCCACCACGCCGACCTGGAGCGGGGAGGCGTGCAGCACGAAGATCATCAGGGTGGGGACGACGAAGACGGTGATCCGGTCGCCGACCACGCTGACCGTCTGCCCGGTCCAGAACAGGTTGAAGCCGCGTCCGAGGTCGGCCGGCTTCCGCAGGCCCGCGAGGCCCGCCCGCTGCGGGCTCACGAGGCCTCCCGGACGGCGAAGGTGGCCGTCTTGCCGGTGCGGTCGTTGCTGACCAGGTCGTCGACCGGACGGACCCGGAAGTTCTCCGGGTCGTGCTGGAAGGCCGTGCTGAGCGTGAACGTCGCGGCGAGCAGTTCGGCGCGCAGCCCCTCGGCGTCCACCGCCGCGCCCGGGTCGGTCAGCAGCAGGACGTCCACGCCGGTCGCGCGCCCGCCGTTCTCGGTGACCAGGACCTGCGCCCGGGCGACGCCCGGCTCCCGCTCCACCCGGGCTACCAGCTCGTCCACGTGCAGGCCGAGGCCGCGCACCTGGACCACGCTGTCGCGCCGGCCCAGCACCCGCATCGCCCGGCCCGGCCGGCCGCACGGGCAGGCGGTCAGCTCGCCGGCGTCGCCGGTGCGGTAGCGCAGCACCGGGTTGAGCATCTCCGGGTCGAGCGTGGTGAAGTCCAGCAGCCCGTCCGGCCCGGCGTGCACCAGCTGGGTCGGCAGCGGGTGGAAGGTGTCGGCCGGGCAGTCCGGGGTGTTGGTGCCGACCACCCAGGTCTCGGTGGAGCCGAACATCCCCCAGCGGCGGGCGTCCGGCGCGACGGCCGCCATGTCCTCCTCCAACTGCGGTTGCCAGGCCTCGCCCAGCCAGAGCACCTTGCGCAGGGCGGGCAGCTTGATCCCGGCGGCGCGGGCGTGCGCGAACCACAGCCGCAGCACGCTCGGCGTGCCGCCGATCGCGGTCACCCGGCGGTCGGCGAGGAAGGCCAGCCAGTCCGGGTACTCCTCCCGGGTGACCGAGCCGAGCGCGATGATCCGGCAGCCGGACAGGTCGGCGAGCCCGGCGGCGAGGAAGTGCGCACCCCACATCCGCCCGGCGCCCCAGGCGTTGACGAACACGTCCTCGCGGTCGAGCGGCTGCCAGTGCGCGTGGACGCCCGCCATGTAGAAGCCGGTGGGCGCGTAGCCGACCTTGGGGGCGCCGGTGGATCCGCCGCTCTGGAACAGCCAGGTGGCGCCGGTCTCCGAGCGCGGTTCCAGGTGGGCCAGGGCGGTGTTGAGGTCGTCCTTGACCAGCGGCGGCAGCGCGGCCAGCTCCTCCAGGGTGCGGACGGCGCCGGGGCGGTCCGCGTAGCGCGGGGCCAGTCCGGGCACGGTCCGCAGCCGGCCGAGGGTCCGTTCGGCGACGGGCAGGTGCGGCTCGGCCGCTTCCGGCGGCAGGGAGAACGCGTCGGTCATCGGGGGTCCGTTCGGGGGGTCGTCGGGGTCGTTGCGGCGGGCGCGGCGGGCGCGGCGTCGGCGAGCCACTTGGCGTGCGCGTCGCGGTAGGCGGTGAACCGGGCGCGGGTGATGTCCCGCTGCAGGGTGCGGTGCGGGTCCGACCAGTCCGGGGCGATCACCCCGTCCGGCTCCAGCTCGGAGAACCAGTACCGCTCGCCGTCGTACAGGAAGTCGACGCAGAAGAACGGGATCCGCAGCTTCTCGGCGAAGTACGCGGTGGCCTCCGCCAGTTCGTCCGGCACCGGCGGGAACTCCATCGCCCCGCCCCGGCTCGCGTTGGCCACCGGCGAGCCGGGCTCCGGGATCCGCTTCATCACCGCGTACGGCTCGCCGTCGACCACGTAGACCCGGTAGTCGACGGTGCCGTCCCCGAGGTACGGCTGGGCGATCAGCGTGGTGTCGCCGCCCTGGGCGAGGCTGGCCAGGCCCCGGATGTCCTCCGGGCCGCGCGCCAGGTTGATCCCGCCGCCCCCGCACCAGCCGGACGGCTTGACGATGGCCGGGTAGGTCAGGCCGCCGAGCGCCACCTCGTACAGGTGCTTGCTGATGTCCCGGCCGGTGCCGATCCGGATCGACGGGATCGGCGGCACCGGGGAGTCGGCGAGGTGCAGGACGGTGGCCAGCTTGTCGTTGCCGATCAGCGAGACCTGCGGCGGGAACGGCAGGTAGAAGCCGGCCTGTTCGAGGACCGCGTACAGGGCGTACTGGTTGAACACGTCCATCGACTGGTACGGCAGCGAGTAGAGCGCGGTGATGAAGAGGGTGTCCTGCGGGGTCACCGGCTCCTCGTCCACGTAGACCACCGGCCGGGCCGGGTCGGTGGCGTCCACGGTCACCGCGTCGGGCGCGTGCCGGCACCAGGTGAGGCCCAGCTCCCCGGCGATCTCCTCGTAGAGGTCCCAGAAGAAGTGGTGCCAGGTCGCGGACATCCGGCTCGACTCGCGGTCCGGGAAGATCCAGCACATCCGGCGCAGCGGGCCGGGGTCGTTCAACGGGGTGGGGTTCACCACGGGTCCTTCCAAGGGGTTCAGGATGCTCCGCCGGAGCGGTCGGCCCACCAGCGGCGGCCGGACTCCGGAAGGGTGTCCACCGGGTCGTAGTACGGGTGGCGCCGGTCGAGCGCGTCGTCCTCGGCCGGGCCGCCGCCCTCGCGGATCTCCAGCTCGGTGCGGTAGTTCTTGGTCCAGTACGAGACGCCGCGCTCGCGGTCGTACGCCACCGCCTGGTGCACCCAGCGCTTGCCGAGGTCCGGCACGTCGCAGACCAGCCGGGGGGTGGCGTAGCCGGGCAGGTAGCCCATGATCGCCTCCTGGAGCCGCTGCGCCTCGTGCACCGACGTCCGCCAGTGCTCGGCGTTGGGGATCATGTCGCAGAGGTAGAAGTAGTAGGGCAGGATGTTCGCCTCGCCCTGGAGGGCGAAGCAGAGGTCCAGCAGGTCCTCGGGGGTGGCGTTGACGCCGCGCATCAGCACGCCCTGGTTGCGGACGTCGCGGACGCCCGCGTCCAGCAGCCCCCGGGCGGCCTCGGCCACCAGCGGGGTCACCGACCGGACGTGGTTGGCGTGGGTGTGCACGGCCAGGTTCACCGCGCGGCGCGCGGCGAGGGAGGCCACCCGGGCCACGCCCTCCCGGATCTGCGGCTGCAGCCAGTGCTGGGGCAGGCCGACCACCGCCTTGCTGGCGAGCCGGATGTCGCGGACCGACTCCAGCTCCAGCAGCCGCAGCAGGAACGACTCCAGCTGCGGCCAGGGCACGTTGGCGAGGTCGCCGCCGGACACCACCACGTCGCGCACGGTCGGGGTGCGCTTGAGGTAGTCCAGCATCTGCTCCTGCCGGTGGGCCGGGCGGAGCACCAGCCGGGTCTTGGTGACCTGCGGGGTGGAGGTGCCGACCAGGTCCATCCGGGTGCAGTGCCCGCAGTACTGCGGGCAGGTGGAGACCAACTCGGCCAGCACCTTGGTGGGGTAGCGGTGGGTGAGGCCCTCGACCACCCACATCTCGGCCTCGTGCAGCGAGTCGCGTTCGGCCTTCGGGTGGCTGGGCCACCGGGGGTGCCGGTCGGCGCGCACCGGCAGCATGTAGCGGCGGACCGGGTCGGCGAGGAACGCCTCGGTGAACGCCTCCGGCCCGGTCGGGGCGTGCGCCGCCATCGTGTTGAGCATCTGCGGCGGCAGCAGGATCGGCATCGTCGCGAACTCGGCCTGATCGGCGGTGAGTTCCTCGTAGAACCGGTCGGTGAGCAGGTCGCCGGCGACGGCCCGCAGCTGCCGGAGGTTCTTCACGCAGTGGGCCCGCTGCCACTGGGCGTCCCGCCACTGGGCCTCGGTGACGTCGCGCCAGCCCGGCAGCCGGCGCCAGTCCGGCTCGACCAGCGGGGTGCGGACGTACTGGTACGGCTGCCCCGTCACAGGGCGTGCGGGGGGTACGGGGCGGTCCATCCGGCGCTACCGGCCGGTGAAGAGCGTGGCGAAGCGGGTCCGCAGCTCGCGCTTGAGCACCTTGCCGGTCGGCCCGAGCGGGAACTCCTCGGCGGTGCGGGCGATCCGGACGGCGGCGAGCGCGGCCAGCCCGGCCGCCGCGAGCGCCTTGTTGGCGGCCTCCAGGACGTCCTCGGCACCCGCCTGCTCGGCGTCGGCCTGCAACTGGACGACGGCGAGCGGGCGTTGGCCCTCCCCGGCGCCGCCGGGCACGCCGACCACCGAGCAGTCGCGGACCAGCCCGGCGCAGTCGGCCAGCAGCACCTCCTCGATCGGCAGGCTGTAGACCGGCCCCGCCACGGTGTCGATGACGTCCACCGTGCGGTCGAGGTGGTAGAACGAGCCGTCGGCCTCGCGCCGGGCGACGTCCCCGGTCAGCCAGTAGCCGTTCAGTTCGAAGCTGCCGGTCAGCTTGGCGTTGTTCCAGTAGCCGGGCGTGCGGGACGGCGTGACCACGCCGAGCAGCCCGACCGTGCCGTCCGGGACCTCCGCGCCGTCCTGGTCCAGCACGGCCGCCTTGATCACCACTTCGAGCGGCTTGCCGACACAGCGGTCGTCGCGGACGCTCTCCGGAGTCGTCACCTGGCCGAACAGCGCCATGCCCATCTCCGAGGAGCCCAGCCCGTCGACGAACTGCGAACCGGGCAGCGCCGGTTGCTCGGCCTTCTCGCTCGGCAGCAGCCACGGCCGGATCAGCCCGGCCGGCCGCTCGCCGAGCCCGACCAGCCGGCGGATGTGCCCGTAGTGCGCGCTGTCGCCGGTGTTGAACCAGGAGTGGACCCTGGCCGCGCCCGCCACCGGCAGCTCCCCGGTGGCGAGTTCGACGAAGGTGCGCGGGAAGGAGGCGACCATGGTCGGCCGGAACGCCTCCATCACCGGCTCGACCACGGCGCGCCGCCAGTCGGCCATCACGACGGTCGGCAGGCCGAGCAGGGTCGCGGTGAGGAAGTAGCTCAGACCACCCGCGTGGGTGTGCGGCATCAGCGACATCAGCCGGTCGTACGGCTCGGCGGGGAACCGCACCATCCGCGGCTGCTTGCCGTCCCAGAACTGGCGGTGCGCCAGCATCGTCGACTTGGGGGTGCCGGTGGTGCCGGAGGAGTGGATCAGCGCGACCACGTCGTCCGCCGCGTGCCGGTACGGGTACGCCTCCGGGAGCCCGCCGGACGCGGCGGCGTCGAAGGCCTGGATCTCGGCGGCGAGCGCGAGGAACCGCGGCCGGCGCTGCGGGTCCTCGCGGTACGCGGCGGCGAGGCGGGTGGTGTCGTCGGCGACCACGCCGACCACGCCGACGTGGTTGAGGTAGCGGACCATCACGTCGTGCCGCATGGCGTCGTTGACGAGCGCCGGGACGGCGCCCAGCGCGGTGAGCGCGAGGAAGTGCAGCAGCGGCTCCAGGCCCTCGCCGACCACGACGGCGACCGGCTCGCCCGGGCGCACGCCGTTGGCGTGGTACCAGGCGGCGTACCGGTCGCGCAGCGCGGCGAGGTCCAGCAGGCTGTGGCCGCGCAGCACGACGGCGCCCCGGTGGTCGGTGTGGTGGCTGAAGGCGAACGGGACCGCGCGGTTGGGGTTCACCGCGATGGCGTGTTCGAGGAAGTTGCCGGCCCCGAGGTCGGGCTCGGTCATCAGCCGCTCCCGGGCGGCGAGCGGTGCCACGGGGCTCTGGCCGGCGGGGTGGATGGAACTCTGGTCGCTCATGGCGGTCTCCTGAGGGGGTGGCCCGGGCGCGGTTTCTTGTGGAACGCGGGGCGGGCCGAGTGGTGTGGGAGAACTGGTGCTCGGCGGACAGGTTCGTGCGGTGGAGCTGCTCTCGCGGGGTGGCGCCGGTCCTGCGTGCTGCCGCTCGTGCGCGCAGGCGTGGTGCTCGCGGCGCTCTTGGTGCCGGTGGTGTCGGTGGTGCTCGTGGTGCCGGTGCTGCTTGTGGTGTGGGTGGTGCCGGTGGGGCTCGTCGTGCGGTGGGGCGCGGCTCAGTGGTGGCCGTCGAGGATCTCCGCGACCGCGCGGTGGCCGGAGCGGATCGCGCCCTCCATCAGCCCGAAGAACTCGGTGCTGGTCTCGGTGCCCGCCCAGTGCACCCGGCCGTGCGGGGCGGTCAGCGTCAGCCCCTGCCGCAGCCAGTCGCCGGGGCCGAAGAGCGCGGCGTAACAGCCCTTGCTGTACGGCTCGTTGACCCAGTCGGTGACATGGAAGCCGATCGGCTCCGGAAGCACCGGGAAGAGCCGGGCGGCCTGCGCGACGGCCGCGGCGCGCTGCTGCTCCGGGGCCAGCGCGGCGAACCGGTGCGCCTCGGCGCCGGTGACGAAACCGGTCAGCACCCCGACCCCGTCGGCCGACGGCGAGTCGTCGACCGTCGAGAGCAGCGGGCCCTCGGCGTTGACCGACCAGCCGGACAGCCCGTGGTCGCGCCAGACCGGCGACGGGTAGACCAGGTTGACCTTGACCGCGCAGCCGCGTCCGGTGCGCTCGCCGGCCCGGCGCGCGGGCGGGTCGGGCCGGTGGTCGAGGCCGTCGGCCAGCAGCGGCGGCAGCGCGACCACCACGGCGTCCGCCCGGTAACCGCCCTGCCCGGTGAGGACGGTGGCCCCGTCGGCGTCCTGGTGGACCGCCAGGGCGGGCTCGCCGAGCCGCAGCCGCGCGCCGGGCCGGTCGGTCAGCCGCGCGGCGAGCCGCTCGCACAGGAGGTGGGCGCCGCCCGCGACCCGGTCCTGCTGGGCGCCGCCCTCGAAGGCGTTGAGGTAGCGCAGGCCGCCGCCCGAACGGAGGTAGAAGGCCATGTGCAGGACGGACAGCTCGGCCGGGTCGGCGGCCATCATCTCGCCGAGGAAGAGCGGGAAGAACAGCCGGGCGTCCGGGTGGGTCAGGTGCCGGTCCGCCCACTCGGCCGCGGTGAGGGCGTCCAGCCGCTCCGCGTCCGGGGTGAGCCACGGCGCGTCCGGCCGTACGGCGGCGGTGAGTTCGGCCAGCCGGTCGAACAGGTCGCCGAGCGCCACGGCGTTCAGCGGCGGGAACCGGCCGTCCCGGGTGGCGTGTTCGGGCCCGCCGAGGGCGAAGCGGCTGGCGCCGAGCATCGTGGTCGGCGTGGTGTCGAGGTCCGACTCCTTGAGCAGGGCGAGGAGTTCGGTGTGCCGGTCGCCCAGGTAGGCGGCGCCGGCGTCGACCCAGGAGTCCGGGGCGACCTCACGGCCCTGGATCCGGCCGCCGACCCGCTCGCGGGCTTCGAGCACGGTGACGTCGACCCCGCGGGCCGCCAGCCCGTTCGCGGCGGTCAGCCCGGCGAGGCCGGCGCCGATGACGACCGCGGAGCGGGCGCCGGGCCTGTCGGCGCCGGTGCCGATGTCCGTGCCGGTGCCGCTGTGCTCCGGCCCGGCAGGCGTGTCGCGGCCGCTCATCCGGCGGCCGCGATCAGCTCGGCGAGGCCTTCGGGCGTGGGCGCGAGCACGAAGTCCTCGAAGGACAGCTCCACGCCGTACGTGCGGGCGACGGCGCTCAGTACGCGGGTGGCGATGAGCGAGTCACCGCCGAGGAGGAAGAAGTCCGAGTCCGCCGCGACGTCGGCGGTCTCCAGGACGCGGCGGAAGATCGCCACCACGTCCTCGGCGTCGGCGGAGGTGGTGTCAACGCTCATCGAGGCTCTCCTTTTCGTGACCGGCAGGTGGCGCCTGTCGGCGCACCTGGTGGGGTAGGTGAAGGGCTGGGGCGGTCGTGGCCGGGGGTCTGCCCGGGGCCCGCCCCGTGTGTCGAGTGCGTCCAGCGTCTAGTGGGCGGAGTGCGCTGCGTGCGGTGCCCGGGTTGGGTCCGCCGGGTCCGCCGGGTCCGCCGGGTCCGCCGGGTCTGCGGGGTCCGCCGGGCCGACCGGGCCCGCGCGGCCGGCCGGGACGACGGGGGTGGCGGGGACGGCCGAGTACCGGCGGTGGGAGCCCGCCCGGTCGACCTTGCCGCTGGCGGTGAGCACCAGCTCGGGCACGACCGTGATCCGGCCGGGCACGAGGTGGCCGGGCACCCGGCCGCCCAGGTACGCCCGGACGTCGGCGGCCAGCGTCCCGGCCGCCGCTCCGGTGCGCGGCACCAGGTAGGCGACCAGCGCGGACCGGCCGGCCACCGTGGCCCCGGCCACCGCCACCGCGTGCACACCCGGGTGGCCGGCGATGTGTGCCTCGACCTCGGCCGGGTCGACCCGGATGCCGCGCACCTTGATCTCGCCGTCCAGCCGGCCCTGGTGCGTCAGCACGCCGTCCGGCGCCCGGCTCACCCGGTCGCCGGTGCGGAACCAGCGCGCGCCGTCGGCGACCGTGAACCGGGCCTCGGTGGCCTCCGGCAGCCCGTGGTAGCCCGATGCCACCGCCGGTCCGCCGATCACCAGCTCGCCCCGGTCGCTGATCCGTTCGACCACGTGCGGCAGGGCCCGGCCGATCGGTGCCCGCTCACCGGCCGCCCAGTCGGGTCCGGGGGAGGGGGCCTCGGGCCCGTGCAGGTCGACGGCGTGGGTGATCAGCGTGGTCTCGGTGCAGCCGTAGGTGTTGAGCAGGCGGATCCGTCCGGTGTCGAGCCGGCTCCAGTCGGCGAGCCGCGCCGGGTTGGCCGCCTCGCCGCCGATCACCAGCAGCCGGACCGAGTCGGGCAGGCCGGCCTGCTCCTCGGTGAGGTGGAGGACCAGTTCGTGCCAGAACGCGGTCGGCAGGTCGAGGACGGTGATCCGTTCGCGCTCGACCATCCGCAGGAACCGGGGGAACGACCCCTTGTGCGCCTCGTCGTCGAGCACGAGGGCGGCGCCCGCGGTCAGTGTAGGGAGGATCTCCTCGAAGCAGGTGTCCCAGTTCAGCGAGGCGAACTGCAGCACCCGGTCGTCGGGGGTCAGTCCGAACAGCCCGCGCAGCGAGTGCACGGTGGCGGAGATCGCCCGGCGGGGCGTCACGACGGGTTTCGGCTGCCCGGTCGAACCCGACGTGAAGAGGATGTAGGCCGGCCGCTCCGGATCGGTCCCCGCCGGATCGCTCCCCGCCGGTCCGCCCGGTGGCGGGCCGGCGAGCTGTGGCGGACCCGGTGGACCCGGTGGATCCGGCAGGCCCGGCACGGCTGGTGCGCCCGGTGTGCCCAGCGCGCCCGGTGGTCCCGGCGGGTCCGCCGGGGGCGCGTGCGGTGCGGCTAATCGCGGGAGGTCGACGACCTCCGGCGGCGCCGCGGCGGCCGGGTCGTCGCGGCCGTCGCGGCCGGTGTCCGGCTCCGCGAGCCCGGTGCGGCACCCCACCGCCGACAGCATCGCCTGTCGGCGCTGCGGCGGGAAGGCCGGATCGACCGGGCAGTACACGCCCCCGGCCGCGAGCACGCCGAGCAGCCCGACGACCGTCTCCGGGGCGTGGACCGCCGGGACGGCGACCACGCCGGGGGAAGTCCCCAGTCGATCGGCCAGAGTGCTTGTCAATGCTTCGAGTTGGCGATAAGTCAGGGTGCGTCCATGGCGGACGATCGCCGGGCGTTCGGGAAATCGCCCAACAGTTTCCGTGAACGCGTCAAGCAAGTCGGAAGTGGCCTCGCGGATGTTGCGGTTATTTGTCATGCCCGCCCCAAGGAATGCCGTGCGAGCTCTTGTCGGTGCTCGGCGGACCGGGACTCTACCTTCGAACATGCGTAGCCACAATGCTTGTTGGGGATGTCGCTTCAAGGATGTGTGGTTGACATGTGAACGTGACGGGGTCTGCCTGGGCGGGTTGCTGTGACCGAAGTGGCTTCGCTGTGCAGTCATCTGGCTACCCCGGGTGATCAGCCCGCCCCTTTGTGCCGTTCGAGTACGTGCACGATTCGAACTGCCGGTCGTTTGGCGGAAAGTGGAAGGCGACCGCTTCTGACCGACCGTCAAAAATATCCTGCGTACCGGAACATGTCGGACGTTCCCGCCGGTCGTGGCCGGGGGAGCGGCCCTTGGGTCACCGCCGGAGCCGAAGGGCCGCGGAAATCCGGCGCGGGTGCCGGATTTCCGGGAAGAACGCCGACGGAGCGTCAGGTCCTCCGCCCGTCACCGGCGTGCGGCGTCCCACACCTCGCTCGCCCCGAAGTGGACGTCGTACCGGTCCTGCAGGGCCAGCAGTCGCTCGAAGGGCTGCCGCCCCCAGGCGGCCTCCGCCAGCTCGCGGAAGTACCCGAAGCGCTCGATCCCCGGCGCCGCGACGACCAGGAGGTCGGCCGGGCTCCCGCCCGCCGCCCCGAAGGCGTGCGGCAGCATCGGCGGCACCGAGACCACCCCGCCGGCCGGCACCGTCACCAGGGACTCGCCGAGCAGGAACTCGGCCGTCCCGTCGAGGACGTGGAACAGCTCCCAGGACACCGCGTGGTGGTGCGGCCGGGCGCCGTCCGCCCCGACGCCCAGCGTCAGCCGGTTCGCGCCGAACGCGCCGCCGGTCGCGTCCGCGTCCACCAGCAGGCCGAACGCGCCGCCCGCGGGCAGCGCGAGACGCTCCGCGTCCTCCGGCCGGACGACCAGTCCCTCGCGTCGGTCCGTCGTCATGGCTCTTCTCCCTTTCCTCTCCGGGTCACGCGTACGGCACCATTCGACCCGGGGGAGTGATCACCCCACCAGGAGCAGTCGGAGCAGGTGGTGATCACCGATCGAGATGAGCGGAGGGGGCCCGCGCATGGAGCTCAGGCAACTGCAGTACTTCGTCACCGTGGCGGAGGAGGGCGGGTTCGGCCGCGCCGCCGAGCGTCTGACCATCGTGCAGTCCGCCGTGAGCCAGCAGATCCGCCGGCTGGAGCGCGAACTCGGCGTGGTGCTCTTCGACCGGTCCACCCGGGGCACCCGCCTGTCCGCCGCCGGTGAGCGCCTCCTCCCGCAGGCACGCGCCGCACTCGCCGCCGCCGACCTGGTCCGCCGCACGGCGGCCGGCATCCGCGCGGGCGCCGACGGCGTCCTCCGCCTCGGAGCCGTCCAGGCCCCCGGGACCCGCCTGGACGACGTCCTGACGCGGCTGGCCGACCGTGCGCCCGGCCTCCGGGTGCGACTGCGGCAGGGCTCGCCCCTCGAACGGCTGGAGGCGCTGCGGACCGGCGAACTGGACGCCGCCCTGCTCCGCGCCGTCACCGCCCACCCGGGCCTCGACCTGGTCCCGGTCTGGCGCGACCCCCTCTACGCCGCGCTCCCCGCGGACCACCCCGCGGCCGCCGGGGCCGAACCCGAACTCCGCCTCGACCGACTGGCCCACCTGCCCCTGCGACTGGCCCCGCGCGACCGCAACCCCGCCTTCCACGCCCTCGTCACCGACGCCTGCCGCGCCGCCGGCATCGCACCGCCGCCCGGCGAACCGTTCACCACCCTCCGCGAGACCCTCGCCGGGATCGGCACCGCCGCCACCGCCTCCTGGACGGTCTTCTACGAGGTCGGCGGCCTCCCCGAACTCCCCCGCGTGGGCGTCCGCCGGCTCGCCGGCCCGACCGTCACCACCTTCCTCGCCCTCCCCGCCGGCACCCGCGCCCCCGCCCTCCACCAGCTCCGGCAGGCCTTCGGCGTCCTCCCCGAGCCCCGGCCGCGCTGAGTCCGCAGCAGACCGCCGGCCCCCGGCGTGGCGATCGGGCGGCACCCGGAAGGGGCGACATGATGCTGCCCAAGCTCAACGACGACCTCACGGAGGGCTCCATGGACCCGGCCGTCAGCAGCGGGGGCGCCGCGCAGCAGACGCAGACCTCGACGCCCTACGTCTTCATCGCGCAGTGGCTGATCATCGCCGGGGCGGACACGGGGCTCAACCTCGACGGCGGCGGCTCCACCGCGATGGCGTGCAGCGCCGGGGGGAACCTTCCGGTCCTGATGAACATCCCGTTCGGCAGGGAGACGCAGGCGCCCGCGGGCACCCAGCGCGCGGTGGGGAACTACTTCGGCGTGGTCACGCAGCGACTGCCGTAGCCGCCTTCCCCTGCTCGTCCCCTGCTCGTCCTCCTCCCTTCCTCTCGTCCCGCTCCCTTCCCGCCCCCTTCCATCCGCACTTGACACGTTTCTTCGTATCGAGAATATTGGATGCGTCTTGCGGGGTCGTCGTACGGGAGGAGTGCGGGGCGGTGGATCCGCTGGCCGTTCACAAGGCGCTCGCCAACCCGGCGCGCGCGGAGTTCCTGCGCTGGCTGAAGACGCCCGAGCGCTACTTCGACGAGGACTACTACCGCGAGCGCGGCGTGGGCTTCCACATCGGCGTGTGCGTGACCGACATCCGGGAACAGTCCGGGCTGGCCCAGTCGGTGGTCTCCGGCTACCTGCAGATCCTGCGGGACGCGGGGCTGCTCGTGTCGGAGCGCATCGGCAAGTGGACCTTCTACCGTCGCAACGAGGAGACGATCGCCGCGTTCGCCGCCTACGTCCGCGACGAGCTCTGACCCCTCCCTGATCCGGTCCGGTCCGGTCCGGCCCGGCGCGCCCCCGCGCCGGGCCGCCCTCGGGCCTCCCCTTCGTCCGACCCTTGTCCCGCCGGATCCCCCATTCCCGTCTGATCCATCTAACTTTCTAGATTTGTAGCTCGGTGTGAGGAGCGGCTGGTGAGCCGCCCCGGGCCGGGTGCGGAAGGCTGCCATGCGAAAGACCGGTCTCGTCATCCTGACCCTCGCCCTGGGGGTGTTCGGGATCATCACCACGGAAATGGGCGTCGTCGGCGTCCTCCCCCGGATATCCGAGGAGTTGGGCGTCGCGCCGTCCACGGCCGGCTGGCTGGTCGGCGTCTTCGCGCTCGTGGTCGCCGCCACCGGGCCGTTCATGACCCTCCTGGCCTCCCGCGTCCCCCGCAAGGTGGTCCTGGTGACGGCGCTCGCCGTTTTCGCCGTCTCCAACGCCGTCTACGCGCTGACCGACCGGTTCGAGGTGATGTTCGCCTTCCGGGTCGTCCCGGCGGTGTTCCACCCGGTGTTCTTCGCGGTCGCGCTCACCGCCGCCGCCCGGCTCGTCCTGGCGCAGCGGGCCACCCGGGCCGCGACGACCGTCTTCGCCGGCGTCACGGTCGGCTTCGCCTTCGGCGTGCCGCTCACCTCCTACCTCGCCGAACACCTCTCCCTCGCCGCCGCGTTCTGGTTCGGCGCGGGCGTCAACCTGCTCGCCCTCCTCGGCGTCCTGGCCCTCTTCCCGTCGATGCCCGCCGACGAACGCCTGTCCTACGGCGACCAGTTGCGGATCCTGCGGCGCCCCCGGCTCTGGCTGGCGGTGCTGGCCGTGGTGTCCGTGTTCGCGGCGATGTTCTCGGTCTACGGGTACTTCGCCGAGTACCTGGAGCGGGTCACCCGGCTGAGCGGCTCCCAGGTCGGCGCGGCGCTGATGGCCTTCGGGGTGGTGATGGTCGCCGGGAACCTCTTCTTCGGCCGTTTGCTGGAACGCGACCCGGTCCGCACGGTGACCGTCTTCCCCGTCCTCTACGTGCTCGTCTACGCCGTGGTCTACGCCGTCGGGTCGTGGACCGTCCCGATGGCCCTCGGCGTGCTGCTCTGGGGGGCGGTGCACTCGGGCGGGCTCGTCGTCAGCCAGAGCTGGCTGGCCCGGGACGCCCAGGACGCGCCCGAGTTCGGCAACAGCCTCTTCATCTCCTTCTCCAACCTCGGCATCACCCTAGGCAGCGCGGCCGGCGGACTCGTCGTCTCCTCCCTCGGCGCCCGCCAACTTCCGTGGTCCGGTACGGCGTTCGCCCTCATCGCCCTCGCCGCCGTCCTCCTCCGCCGCCGCCTCGACCCCACCCCGCCCCCGCCACGCCCGACAGCCCCCACCACCGCCACCCACCCGGCCCCGGCCCCCCGCTGAGCAGCCCCGCCGCACTCCTCCCGAACGCGGGAATGGCCCGGCCCGGCCCGCGGCGCCGTGGGCCGGGCCGGCGGGTGGATCGGGAGGGACTCGGTATCAGAAGACCTCCAGCAACGGCGAGGTCATGAACGAGTCCAGTTTCGCCGCGACGAACAGCGATGCGAAAGCCACGTCGGCTTCGTCCGGAGTGGAGAAGCTCCACGCCGCCCCGTCGAACCTGATGCGATGGGTGTCACCCCCGTCCACGACGACGAACCCCGGCCAGGCCGGACGGGCCTCGCGAAGGGTCTCACCGGTCGACACCGTCACGTGCCGTCTGCTCGGCCTCAGGGGACGCGATCCGACCAACCTGTCCGACTGGCGGAGCAGTTCGAGAGCGACGCCACGGCGGATCCGACTGCGGGCCGGGTATCCCGGGTTGCCCATGCCGTCGATGGACAGTATGTCCAGTCCGTCGAGTGTGAACGTCCAGCGTTCCAGGTACCCACCGAAGCGCGTCAGGCCGCCGGAATGCCGACGAAGGACTCGGACCCTACCGAGCGGGGTGTCGATTTCCGCGGAGACCTGTCGGGTCCTCGCCGGACCGAGCCAGTCCCTCAGTCGCCCGGAGTGGTGCAACTCCACTGCGACCTCCCCTGATTCTGCCGGCTGGCACTGCTCCAGACCGATCGGACGGTGCCATGGAATAGCCTCTTCGGTTTTCCTCCGCGCTACCGTCCTGTCGGCAGGGTCGGGCTTCAGTCCGCCGGAAGCGACATGATGATCAGTCAGCTCCAGCTGCTGTGGAGCGGCTTGCCCTCGGCGTAGCCGGCGGCGCTCTGGATGCCGACCACGGCCTTGTCGTGGAACTCCTCCAGGGAGGCGGCGCCCGCGTAGGTGCAGGAGCTGCGCACGCCGGCCACGATCGAGTCGATGAGGTCCTCGACGCCCGGGCGGGCCGGGTCGAGGAACATCCGGGAGTGCGAGATGCCCTCCTCGAACAGGGCCTTGCGGGCCCGGTCGTACGAGGAGTCCAGCGAGGTGCGGTCGCGGACGGCGCGGGCGGAGGCCATGCCGAAGGACTCCTTGTAGCGGCGGCCGTCGGCGGCGGTGTGGAGGTCCCCGGGGGATTCGTGGGTGCCGGCGAACCAGGAGCCGATCATCACGTTGGAGGCGCCGGCGGCGAGCGCCATGGCGACGTCGCGCGGGTGGCGCACGCCGCCGTCGGCCCACACGTGCCGGCCGAGCCGGCGCGCCTCGGCGGCGCACTCCAGGACGGCGGAGAACTGCGGGCGGCCGACACCGGTCATCATCCGGGTCGTGCACATCGCGCCCGGGCCGACCCCGACCTTGACGATGTCGGCGCCCGCCTCGACCAGGTCCCGCACGCCTTCGGCGGTGACCACGTTCCCGGCCACCACGGGCACGCCCGGGTCGAGCGCGCGGACCA
Organism: Kitasatospora sp. NPDC042419; assembly: GCF_056437345.1. Taxonomy (NCBI): domain Bacteria; kingdom Bacillati; phylum Actinomycetota; class Actinomycetes; order Kitasatosporales; family Streptomycetaceae; genus Kitasatospora; species Kitasatospora sp. NPDC042419. The sequence goes on along the minus strand of NZ_JBWKAW010000027.1, from coordinate 69,740 downwards.
GTCCGAGCGCCTTGAGCATGGCCTCCTGGTGGCCGTGCGCGGTGTCGACGACCAAGGCGTCGACACCGGCCTCCAGCAGGCGGGCGGCCCGGCCGGGGACGTCGCCGTTGATGCCGACCGCGGCGGCCACGCGCAGCCGGCCGGCGGCGTCGACGGCCGGGGTGTAGAGGGTGGCGCGCAGCGCGCCGGTGCGGGTGAGGACGCCGACCAGCCGGCCCGCGGCGTCGACGGCCGGGGCGTAGCGGTGGTTGGCGGTGTCCAGGGCGGCGAAGGCCGCGCGCGGGTCGGCGGCGGCGGTGTCGGCGTCGAGGAGTAGCAGGTCGCGGGACATGACGCCGTCCAGCGGGGTGAAGCGGTCCACGCCGGTGAGGTCGCGGTCGGTGACCACGCCGACGGGCCGGCCGTCGTCGTCGACCACCACGCCCGCGTCGTGGGCGCGTTTGGGCAGCAGGGCGAGGGCCTCGCCGACGGTCTGCGCGGGGCCGAGCGTGATCGGGGTGTCGAGGACGAGGTGGCGGCTCTTCACGAAGGCGACGGTGTCGGCGACCACCGACGGCGGGACGTCCTGCGGCAGCACGGCGAGCGCGCCCCGGCGGGCGACCGTCTCGGCCATCCGGCGGCCGGCGACGGCGGTCATGTTGGCGACCACCAGTGGCACGGTGGTGCCGGTGCCGTCGCCGGAGGAGAGGTCGACGTCCTGCCGGGAGCCCACGGCGGAGCGGCCGGGGGCCATGAAGACGTCGTCGTAGGTGAGGTCGTGGCCGGCCGGCGGGGCGGCGAGCAGCCGGCCGGTGCCTGGTTCCAGGAAGCGCATGGGATGGGTCCGCCAGGGGGAGAGGGGGCGGGCGGCGCGGGGCGCGCCCGCCCCGGTTCGGAAGGCGTGGACGGTGGGACGCACGGAACGGGGTGTGGGATGCGGGACGCGGGATGTAGGACGCGGGATGTGGGGCGCGGGAAACGGTGGGGTGGGCGGCGGGGTCAGGCCCCGGCGGCGGCGCGCAGGGCCTGGGCGCGGTCGGTGCGCTCCCAGGTGAAGTCCGGCAGCTCGCGCCCGAAGTGCCCGTACGCGGCGGTGGCGGCGTAGATCGGGCGCAGCAGGTCGAGGTCGCGGATGATGGCGGCCGGGCGCAGGTCGAAGACCTCGGCGACGGCCGCGCCGATCCGGTCCGGGGCGACGGTCTCGGTGCCGAAGGTCTCGACGAAGAGGCCGACCGGCTGGGCCTTGCCGATCGCGTAGGCGACCTGGAGCTCGCAGCGGGTGGCGAGGCCGGCCGCGACCACGTTCTTGGCGGCCCAGCGCATCGCGTAGGCGGCGGAGCGGTCGACCTTGGACGGGTCCTTGCCGGAGAAGGCGCCGCCGCCGTGCCGGGCCATGCCGCCGTAGGTGTCGATGATGATCTTGCGGCCGGTCAGGCCGGCGTCGCCCATCGGGCCGCCGATCTCGAACCGGCCGGTCGGGTTGACCAGCAGCCGGTAGCCGTCGGTGGCCAGCTTGATGCCGTCCTCCGCGAGGAGTTCGAGCACCGGATCGACGACGAACTCGCGGATGTCCGGGGTGAGGTGGCCGTCGAGGCTGATCTCGGCGGCGTGCTGGGCGGAGACCACCACGGTGTCGAGGCGGACCGGACGCCCGCCGTCGTACTCGATGGTGACCTGGGTCTTGCCGTCCGGGCGCAGGTAGGGGACCGAGCCGTCGCGGCGGGCCTGGGCGAGGCGGCGGGAGAGCCGGTGCGCGAGGTCGATCGGGACGGGCATCAGGGTCGGCGTCTCGTCGGTGGCGTAGCCGAACATCAGGCCCTGGTCGCCGGCGCCCTGCCGGTCCAGGGAGTCCTCGTCGCCCTCGACGCGGGCCTCGTAGGCGCTGTCGACGCCCTGGGCGATGTCGGGGGACTGTGCGCCGATCGAGACCGAGACGCCGCACGAGTTGCCGTCGAAGCCCTTCTCGGAGGAGTCGTATCCGATCTCCTGGATCTTGGCGCGGGCGAGGGCGGCGACGTCCGCGTAGGCGGTGGTGGTCACCTCGCCGGCGATGTGCACCTGGCCGGTGGTGATCAGCGTCTCCACGGCGACCCGGGAGGCCGGGTCCTCGCGGAGCAGCGCGTCGAGGACGGTGTCGCTGATCTGGTCGGCGATCTTGTCGGGGTGGCCCTCGGTCACGGATTCCGAGGTGAACAGCCGCCTGGACATGGCGAATCCCTGGGAGGTCGGCGGTCCGGGCGGACCGCGGGCGGGTGGAGCGGGGCAGGACGGAGCAGGGTGGAACGGGGCAGGACGCGGCAGGGCGGGCGGAGCCGGTGCGGGCGCGGGGGTGCGGGCGCGGGGGTGCGTGGGGCGCGGCGGGAGAGGTGCGTGCGGACGGTCCGGGGATCAGACCGCCACACCGGTGGGCGGCGCGGGTGCGGGTGCGTGCACGGCGGCGGCGGCCGGCGCGTCGAGAACGGGCTCGGCGGCGGGCCGGAGCGGGTGCAGGGCGAGGACGGCGCGGGCGATGGCGTCCGAGTCGCCCAGTGTCACCGAGTTGACGCCCGGCCGGATGCCGGCCGCGGTCACCCAGTGCACGGCCTCGGTCGGGACGCCGTAGGCGAACCGCCGGGGGTGGGCGTGGCCGTCCGCGTCGATCAGCCGGTAGGGGCGTTCGGTGACGGACAGGCCGCCGGTCTCGTACGCGGTGCCGGAGGCGTCCAGGATCCGGTGGGTGCGGGCCTGTCCGGCGTCGAGCAGGCGCCGCAGCAGCCGGTCTCGGGTGCGGCGGAGGTCCGGTTCGGGCAGCCGTGCCTCGATCAGGGCCGGTGCGCGCAGCGGCGGCGCGTCGACGGCGGGCGAGTGCGCGGTGAAGACCGGCTGCGGGCCGGTGGTGTCGAGGCCGATCCGGACGTCCGGGCCGAGCACCTCGACCACGCCCGCCTCGACCAGGGCGCGCAGTTCGTCGATCCGGGAGGCCGGCGGGCCGATGGAGAGGAAGGCGTTCAGCGGGGTGTACCAGGACTCCAGGTCGTCACGGTAGGAGGAGCCCTCGATGCCGCCGTGGTCGACGGCGAGCCGGATCTCGTTGCGCAGGTCGCGCAGCACGTCCAGGGCGGCCTTGAGCGGTCCGCTGAGGTTGCCGGCCCGGGCCTCGCGGGCGTCCCGGACCAGGTGGCCGAGCAGCCAGGCCCGGTGCTCGGCGCGGCCGGTGAAGTGCCGGCCGGCGTGCGGCTGGGCCAGCGCGTGCCAGTCCCAGCGTTCCGCCGCGGGTATCCGGTGCCGGTCGAGCAGGGCGGCGAGCCGGCCGGGTTCGGTGGCGAGGTACTCCTCGCCGAGCCGGGCGCCGGTCTCCGGGTGGCCGGTCGCGGCGAGCAGGGTGGCGTAGTAGACGGCCTCCACCTCGCGGGCGACCAGTGGCCACAGGTCCCGGGCGAAGCGCACCGGCTCGCCGGCCTCGGCGCGTTCGCGCAGCCGGGCGACGTACTCCTCGGTGAGCAGCCGGGGGGTGTACCGGCCGTGGGCGCCCTTCTCGTTCTCGCCGCGCGCGTGGTACGGCACGCCGCGCCGGGAGCCGGCCAGGATCAGCGGTTCCTGCCCGGACGGGCGGTAGACGAGCCGGCCGTCCCGTTCGGCGAACTGTCCGCCGCGGCCCCGGGTGAGCAGTGCCAGGTGGTCGAAGAAGTTGAGGCCGAGTCCGCGGACCAGGACCGGGCGGCCGGGCGGCAGGGTGGAGAGGTCGACGTCGGCGGGGTTGGCGGGCGGCAGGTAGGTGAGCCCGTGCGCGGCGGCGGCGCGGGCCAGGGCGCGTTCGCCGGCGGTGGGCCCGGTCGGGAGGTGGCCGAGTGCGAGGACGACCGCGTCGAGGCCGCCGAGCCGCCGGCCGTCCGCGAGGGTGAGTACCTGGGCCGCTCCCGGCAGCGGGTCGGCGTCGGTCAACTCGACTGCCCGGGTGCGGTGTTCGATCACGCGGCAGTGCGCCGGGGCGGCCGCGCGGACCCGCCGGTGGACGTCCAGCAGGTACCGGCCGTAGAAGGCGCGGGTCGGGTAGGCGTCCGGTGTCAGGTCGCGGGCCTCGGCCTGGACCTGGTCGTCGTAGTCGCCCGGACTTCCTTGCGGGACGACGGACTTGGCCCACTCGTAGAGGCTCGGGCCCTCCTCGACCGGGCCGTCGATGGTGACGCTCGGGTCGGTGAAGACGGTGACCTGGGAGGCCACGGTGTTCATCAGCAGCAGGCGGGACTGGCTGGTCCGCCAGACCCGCCCGGCGCCGGGCGGGTAGGGGTCGACGAGGTGGACGGTGAGCGTGGCGGACGAGGGGTGGGACCGCTCGTTGGCCAGCAGCCGTTCGAGGACGGAGAGGCCGCGCGGGCCGGCGCCGACCACGGCGATCTGCCGGTGCCGGGCCGACGGGCCGGGGGAGTGGGGAGCCATGGTCGATGTCCTCCCGTTCTGGGGCGACGCCCCGCCGGCGAAGGCGGAGTCCGGCGGGGCGTCGTGCGGTGGCGGTGAGCCGGTGAGCGGGTGAGCGGGTGAGCCGGTGGGCGGGTGAGCGGGTGAGCCGGTGGGCGGTGCGGTGCCGCCGTCGGCGCGTCAGGGGTGGCGCAGCAGGATCTTGCCGAGGCTCTCGCGGCGCTCCAGCTGGGCGTGCGCGGCGGGGGCGTCGGCGAACGCGTACTCGCGGTCGATCCGGGCGCGCAGGGTGCCGTCGATCAGCCCGGAGAAGATGTCCCCGGTGCGGGTGGTGAACTCCTCGCGGGTCTGCACGTGGTGGGTGAGGCTGGGCCAGGTGAGCCGCAGCGAGCCCTTCTGGACGAGGAGGAACGGGTCGATCGGGTCGGGGGTGCCGCTGGCCCGGCCGTAGACGACCAGGGTGCCGCGCGGGCGCAGCGAGTCGAGGCTGTCCAGGAAGGTGACCTTGCCGACCGAGTCGTACACCGCGTCGGCGCCCGCGCCGTCGGTGACCCGGCGGACGACCTCGCGGAAGTCCTCCCGGTCGTAGCGGACCACGGTGTCGGCGCCGAGCCCGGCGATCAGCTCGGCCTTCTCGTCGGTGGAGACGGTGCCGATCACGTGCGCCCCGGCCCGCTTGGCGAACTGGACCAGGAACTGCCCGACCCCGCCGGCCGCCGCGTGCACCACGACCACCTGTCCCTTGGCGATCGGGTGGGAGTCGTGCGCCAGGTAGTGGGCGGTCAGGCCCTGGAGCATCGCGGCGACGGCCTGACCGGAGTCGAGGGCGTCCGGCACGGCGGTCGCGAGGCGGACCGGGACGGTGACGAACTCGGCGTAGGCGCCCGGCACTTCGCCGTAGGCGACGCGGTCGCCGACGGCCACCTCGGTCACGCCGGGGCCGACGGCGTCCACCGTGCCGACGGCGTCCATGCCCGGGACGAAGGGCAGCGGGACGGGGAAGACGCCCTGCCGGTGGTAGACGTCGACGTAGTTGACGCCGATGACCTCGGTGCGGATGCGGATCTCGCCGGCGGCGGGCTCCGTCACCGGCACGTCGTCGTCGACGCGCAGCTGCTCGGGTCCGCCGTGGGCGTGGACGCGGATCGCCTTCATGGGGTGGTACCTCGGCTGTTCTGCTAGGCGGGGTTGGCGGGTACGGGTGACGGCAGGCTGCCGCCGTCCGGGGTGGGCGGGGGGTCGGGGGCCGGCGCCGGGCGCGGCGCCGGCGCGGGGCGGTTGGAGACCAGGCCGCCGGCGATCATCAGCGCGCCGCCGGCCAGCTGCAGCGGCGTCGGTGCCAGCGAGAGCGCCAGCAGGCTGACGACGACCGTGAAGGCCGGCTCCAGTTGCAGCACGCTCGCGGTCTCCCAGGGCCGCAGCCGGTCCAGTGCGAGGTGCAGCGTCACGTAGGCCAGGCAGAAGTTGGTGACGGCGAGCAGGAGTTGGAGTCCGAGGGTGCCCGCGTCCGGGTGCCAGCGCAGTGGTCCGGGGGCGAGCAGCAGGACCGGCAGCAGCACCACCGCCGCCGGGACGAGCCGCCAGAGGCTCAGCTGGAGCGCCGGGACCTTGGCCATCAGCGATTTGGCGGGCAGGAACGCGAGGCCGGCCAGGACGGCGCCGGCGAGCACCAGCAGGTCGCCGCTGCCGACGGCGGTGAAGCCCGCGCCCGGCTCGCGCAGCACCACCAGCACGCCGCCGGCCAGGGTGACCGCGAGGCCGGCGGACTGCCACCAGCGGAGCCGGTCGCCGAGCAGGAGCACCGAGGCGAGGACGGCCGTCGGCCCCTGGAGCTGGATCAGGAAGCCGCCGTTGACCGGGCTGGTCCGGCTCAGGCCGGTGATCACCAGGGCCAGCGAGAGGCCGGTGCCGACCACCGAGACGAAGCCGACCCGCGCCCAGTCCCGGGCGGAGAGCCCGCGCGGGACCAGCGGTCGGCGGCGTGCCGCCAGGTAGCCACCCAGCAGCACGGCGCCGATCGACAGGTTGAGCTCGGTGGTCAGCAGCGGATCGATCTCGCGGGTCACCCGGTTGGCCAGGACGGCGCCGGCGCCGAAGAAGGCGGCGGTCAGCAGCGCGTAGAGGTAGCCCTGCGCACGCACGGTGGTGGGCCCTTCCGGTCGGTGGGGTGGGAGGAACGGGATCCGTGCCGTCGGGTCAGCGGGCCTTCACCCGGATGGTGTGGCCGCGCTCGACCCCGTACCGGGCGGCGAAGTTGCCCTGGTTGAGGGCGAGGCCGAGCTGGTTGCGGCTGGCGATGTAGGCGAGCGGCTCGCCCTCGCCGGTCTCGCCGAAGGTGCGGCGCAGCGGGGTGGCCAGCCGGGCGGCGCCGATCTCGATCTCCAGCTCCGCCTCGAAATCGACGCCCTGCGCGTCCAGGAATTCCCGGGTGATGCTGGTCCAGACGTTCCCGTAGTTCTTGTCGAGAATCGCGACCTCGCCGACTATCCAGCCGTCCTGCACCGTGGGTTCGGCCACGTCCAGGAGCGTGATCTCGGTGACGTCGATTTCGTCGCCGATTTCGCTGAACGGTATCCCGCCGGCGACGTGCGCGGCGGCGGAAATCACGATGTCGCGGCCGTAGAACGTCGGGTCGATGACCGGGCGGCGGACCTTCTCGGAGGTGATGCGGCGCACCTCGGCGACGCCCGCCTCCTTGACGATGCGGGTGAGCAGCCCGTTGTTCGGTGCGAAGTACGTGTGCCCCTGGGGCGTGCGCAGCCCGATCGCGTTGTCCTGGACGCCGGTGTGCGGGAAGGTGACGCACGCGAACACGGCGTCGCCGGGGAAGTACCGGAACGAGTCGCGGATGTAGAGGCTGGCCTCGTAGATGTCGAACGGGGTGACGTCGTGGGTGACGTCGATGATGTTGGCGTGCGGGGCGATGCTGAGCACCATGCCCTTGCAGATGCCGACGGCGTCGTCGACGAGTCCGAAGTCGGTGAGCAGCCCGACGATCGGCCGGGGCGCGAGCAGGCCGGAGGCGACGGGGGCGGCGGTGGGAGAGACGGACATGCTGAACCCTTTCAGGATTACCGAAACGGGACGGCGTGCGTGGGGGTGATCACCGGAGCGCCGCGCGGGCGGTCGGGAGAATCCGGCGGGAAATCCCCTGGGTAAAGGGTGATTCAAGCGGCGCGAGATTGAAGCGAGGCTAGCACCCGCTCGGTCCCGAAGAAAGCCGGTCCTGTTGCGGCCGCATTAAGTCGGTTTGACAAAGCGGAATGATGCCGACCACTTGGGGAAATGTGCCGGTCGGAGCCGTGGAATAGTGCGGCGGAGGTGTCGGAAAATATCACGGCCGGGGTCGGACGGGTGCGTACGTGCGCACCCGCTTTCGTGTGCGGACGACTGTGGGCGGGCCGGTGGCCCTGCGGGTGGACGGTCGGGGTCGGAACGCCCTGCCGTGGTGCGATATCTGACTGATTGTCTTATTCAGGCGGTGTCATCACCTGATGATCACTTGTGCGCCGGCGTGCGGTCGCCCGGCGTACGGGGCGGGCCGGTCGAATCCCTCCGTGCACAGCCGGTGCCCAGCCGGCCCCAGTCCCGCGTACGGAAGGCAGCCCCGACACATGGCCCGCACAGACGACCAGGCCTCGCAGGACCAGCAGTTCCGGGAGGCCGCGACGCGGCTCGGGGTCGGCCGCCGCCGGTTCCTCACCGTCACCTCGGCCGCCGCCGCGCTGGCGTTCACCACCAACCTGCCGGGCGCGCACGCGGCCGACGCCGAGCTGGCCCCGCGCACACTGACCGAGGACCCGTTCACGCTCGGCGTCGCCTCCGGGGACGCGCTCACCGACGCCGTGGTGATCTGGACCAGGCTGGCGCCCCGGCCGCTGGAGCCGGGCAACGGGCTGCCGCCCGCCGGCGTCGTCCGGGTGGACTGGGAGGTCGCCCGCGACGAGCACTTCCGCCGGGTCGTCCGGCGCGGCACCGCGCGGGCCCACGCCGAGTTCAACTACACCGTGCACGTCGACGTCGACGGCCTCGACGCGGACCGCGTGCACTGGTACCGGTTCAGGGTCGGCGGCTGGGTCAGCCCGGTCGGCCGGACCCGCACCTCCCCGGCGCGCGGCCGGAACATCGAGCGGGTCCGCTTCGGCCTGGTCTCCTGCCAGGCCTACGAGGACGGCTACTTCACCGCCTACAAGCACCTCGCGAACGAGGACCTCGACGCCGTCTTCCACGTCGGCGACTACATCTACGAGTACGGCATCGACGCGGCCGGCGGCGACCGCCGGTACACCGACCGGACCCTGCCCTCGCTGTTCGGCCACGAGACCACCACGCTGGAGGACTACCGCCTGCGGTACGCCCTCTACAAGGCCGACCCCGACCTCCAGGCCGCGCACGCCGCCTTCGCCTGGTACGTCACCTGGGACGACCACGAGGTCGAGAACAACTACGCGGCGGGCATCCCCGAGAAGGGCCAGTCCCCGGAGGCGTTCGTCGCCCGCCGCGCCGCCGCCACCCGCGCGTACTGGGAGAACATGCCGCTGCGGATGCCCCGCCCGGACTCCTCCGACCTCAAGCTGTACCGCCGCCACCACTACGGCCGGCTGGTCCAGTTCGACATCCTCGACACCCGCCAGTACCGCTCCGACCAGGCCAACGGCGACGGCTGGCAGTTCCCGAGCCCGGAGTCGCAGGACCCGGGCCGCACCCTGATGGGCGCGGCCCAGGAGCGCTGGCTGCTGGACGGCTTCCGCAAGTCCAGGGCGGTCTGGAACGTCGTCCCGCAGCAGGTGGTGTTCTCCCGCCGGAAGAACACCACCGAGGCGCTGTCCCGCCTCTCCATGGACGCCTGGGACGGCTACCCGGCCGCCCGGGAGCGGCTCCTGGCGGGCGTCGAGGACATCGGGGTGGAGAACCTCGTCGTCCTCACCGGCGACGTGCACGTCGCCTACGCGATGGACGTCAAGCGGAACTTCGACGACCCGGACTCGCGGACCGTCGGCGTCGAGATCGTCGGCACCTCGATCGCCAGCGACGGCGACGGCGCCGAGAAGCCCGCCAACTGGGCCACCCTGACGGCGGCCAACCCGCACCTGAAGTTCTACGACGGCCGGCGCGGCTACACCGCGATCACCCTCGACGAGGAGCACGCGCGGGCCGACTACCGGGTGGTCTCGCACATCACCCGGCCGGGCGGGACGGTCAGCACGGCCGCCTCGTTCGTCAGCGAGGCCTACAACCCGGGCATGCAGCGGGCCTGACACCCCGCCGCCCGCCCGTCCAGCCGCCGGCCCGGCCGTACCGCTCCCCGATGCGGTACGGCCGGGCCGGTCCCTTGCCGGCAGGGGACCGGAGCCCGGGCCGGCTCGCGGACGTGCGCCGGTCCCGTCGCGCCCACGGCACGGGCGCCGGGCCGCCGTCCCAGGCTGATCCACAAGGCACGCCCGAGGGTTCGTGGACGATGCGGAGGCCTCGTGAACGTGCGGTGATCGATCGTTGATCGGCCGTAGAACCGGGCCGTGGAGCATCGGCGCCAGGGGGGAACACGGTTCGACGGTCACACCGGTCGGCGCCGCCCTCGGCGTGCCCGGCGGCCGTGCGGACCGCCGGTCCCCGGTAGCTGGCCAACCCACGGAAGGCGGACGAGGCATGGACGGCGGTCAGTCGCTGCAGTCGACGGCGGGCTTCGGAGAGCTGCTCAGGATCCGGCGCGAGCGGGTCGGCCTGACCCAGCAGGTGCTCGCCGATCACGCGACCCTGAGCGTCCGGGCGATCCGGGACATGGAGAGCGGCCGGGTGCAGCGCCCCCGGCAGGAGACGGTCCGGCTGCTGGCCGACGCGCTGCGGCTGGAGGGCCGCAACCGGACGGTCTTCGAAGCGGCCGCGCGCCGCCAGGCGCTCGCCGAGGAGCCCCGCGAGGAACCGACCGCCCCGCCGGTCGCCCGCGGCGCGATCGTCGGCCGCGAACTGGAGGTGGAGGTGCTGGCCGACGCCCTCGCCGTGCACGGCGACCGGCTGGTCACCGTGGCCGGCCTCGGCGGCGTCGGCAAGACCAGGCTGGTCCTGGAGGTCGCCCGCAGACTCCACCTCGCGGCCCGCTGGTCGGTGCGGTGGATCGACTGCGCCCGGCTCCCGGCGGCCGGACCCGAACGCCGCGCCGACCTCGTCAGAGCCATCGGCGACCGGCCGACCCTGCTGGTGCTGGACGGCGCCGACGCCGGGGTGGACGCCGTCCTGCTGGACGAGCTGTTCCAGCGCTGCCCCGGCCTGCGCGTCCTGATCACCGCCCGGGTGCCGCAGCCGCTGCCCGGCGGCCAGGTGATCCCGCTCGCCCCGCTGCCCACCCCCGGGCCCGAACTCGACCACGACCCGGCCGCGCTGGCCGAGGTCGGCGCCGTCCGGCTGCTCCTCACCCACCTGCGGCGGCTGCGCCCCGGCTATCGGCTGGAGCGCGACGAGGCGCCCGCGGTGGCCGCCCTCTGCCGCCAGCTGGACGGTCTGCCCGGCGCCCTGGAACTGGTGGCCGGCTGGTCGACGGTGCTCTCCCCGCGCCAGTTGGTGGCGCGGCTGGCCGACGGACCGTTCCACCTGGCGCCGCCGCCGGCCGGGTACGGCGGGCGCGGTGACGTCGGCGCGGCACTGGGCGCGGCGCTGGACCGGCTGACGCTCGGCCAGCGGGACCTGCTGGAGCGGCTGGCGGCGGAGCCGGGGGACTGGTCGGGGGAGGACGCCGCCCAGCTGACCGGCCGGCCGCCGCACGAGTGCTTCGCGGCGGTGCACGAGCTGCTGGCGAGCGGGCTGATCCGCAGCGTCCAGGCCCGTGAGGGCGTCCGGTTCACCGTGCTGAACCTCTGCCGCCGGCTCTTCGGGGCCGCGTACCCGGTGCTGGCGACGGCGAGCTGACCGGGCAGGCCGCCCCGGGGACGCGGCCGCTCGGCCCGCCGGTCGGTCCGCCGGAGGCCGGGGACAGTCGGGGGCGACCGGGGACGTGGCCGCCCGATACTGCCCGTCTCTTGCCGGGCGAGCTGCCGGTCCGGTGCCCGGACGATCCCTAGCGTTCTGTTCACGGCCGGGCGACCGGGCGACCGGGCCACCGGTGAACGGGCGGACCGGGCCGACCCGACCGATTCGACCGATTCGACCGACTCGACGGACCGGGCGGGCCCGGATGCGCCGGCCGCGCCGCGTGTGCCGGTGGGGCCGCTCCCCGGAGGCCCACCGCCCCGGACCCCCGCGACCGCCGGCCGGGACTCCCACCACCTACCGACAAAAAAGGTTTTGCGCCGTGGAGCAGCAGAAGCAGCACGGAATGGCCGAGCCGGCCGGTCTGGACGTCGTCGTGACGACCATGGCCTCGGACTCGCACACCTGGAACCTGGTCTTCCTCCAGCTGCTGCTGGAGGAGCTCGGACACCGGGTCACCAACCTGGGCGCCTGTGTGCCGGACGGGCTGCTGGTCGCCGAGTGCCGCCGGATCGAACCGGACCTCATCGTCCTGAGCAGCGTCAACGGGCACGGGTTCAACGACGGGATGAGGGTGATCGGCGCGCTGCGCGCCTGCCCGGAGCTGGGCCGCACCCCGACCGTGATCGGCGGCAAGCTCGGCATCGCCGGCCCCGGCGACCCGTCGCGCCGACAGGCCCTGCTGGCCGCCGGGTTCGACGGGGTCTTCGAGGAGGGGCGTTCGGTGGCGGAGTTCCAGTCCTACGTCCGGTCGCTCGCCGTCGGGGTGCTGCTGTGACGGGGCGCGATCCCGGCGGCGGGCCCGATCCCGGTACCGGGCGCGCTCCCAACGGCGGGCCCGCCCGCGCGCCAGGGTCGGCCCGCGCCTCCGGACCCGCCCGCGCCTCCGGACCCGCGACGACCGCCTTCGGGCCTGCCGAGACCGGTTTCGGCGCCTTCGTCGCCCAGGCCCGGGCGGCCGGCGCCCTGGTGGTCCAGCCCCGGATGGGCATGGCCGACCCGCTGCGGATGCGCGACGGCCTGCTCGCCACCCGGGACGCGGGCGCCGTCACGGTCGGCACCCTCACCCTGGACAGCTACACCCGCACCGGCGACCTCGCCGCCGCCGGGCGCGCCCTGGCGGACGGCGTCGGCCTGAACGGCTACCCGATCGCCACCCACCCGCCGGACGTCACCCGCGCGGTGCTGCGCGGCGTCGTGGACGCGGGCTTCCCGGTGCAGGTCCGGCACGGCTCGGCGATGCCGGAGCACATCGTGCGGGCGCTGCTGGCGGCCGGCCTGGACGCCACCGAGGGCGGCCCCGTCTCCTACTGCCTGCCGTACAGCCGCACGCCGCTGAACGAGGCGGTGGCCTGCTGGCAGCGCAGCTGCGAACTGCTCGCCTCGATCCGGGAGTTCGGTGCGGAGCCGCACCTGGAGACCTTCGGCGGCTGCCTGATGGGGCAGCTCTGCCCGCCGAGCCTGCTGATCGCGGTGAGCGTGCTGGAGGGCCTGTTCTTCCGCCAGCACGGGCTGCGCAGCATCTCGCTCAGCTACGCCCAGCAGGCCGATCTGCGCCAGGACGAGGAGGCGCTCACCGTGCTCGGCCGGCTCGCCGACGAGCTGCTGCCCGACGTCGACCGTCACGTCGTCCTGTACGCCTACATGGGCGTCTTCCCGCGCTCCCCGGGCGGGGCCCGGCTGCTGCTGGAGGAGGCGGCCCGACTGGCGGTGCGCACCGGTGCGGCCCGGCTGATCGTCAAGACCACCGCGGAGGCGCACCGGATCCCCACCGTCGGGGAGAACGTCACGGCACTGGAGACGGCCGCCGCGGCCGCCGCCGACGAGCGCACCCGTCCGCCGCTGACCGCCGTCGCGGACACCGGGATCGAGGCGGAGGCCCGGGCGCTGATCGGCGCGGTGCTGGAGCTGGACGCCGATGTCGGCCGGGCGCTGGTCCGGGCCTTCGCGGCCGGCTACCTGGACGTGCCGTACTGCCTGCACCCCGACAACGCCGGGCGGGCCCGAAGTTCGCTCGGCCCGGACGGCCGGCTGTCCTGGTCGGGCGTCGGATCGATGCCGATCGCGGGCCTCACGGGCGGGCCGCGCCCGCCGATCCTCGGCTCGGCCGAGCTGCTCACCGCGCTCTCCCATGTCCAGCGAACGTACGACGCCCGCGCCGCCGCCGGTGCCACCGCCCGCTCGGGCGGCACCGCTCCCGAACCGCCCCGCCCCGCGCCCACGCCGCCCCGCACACCCGCCGCACGACGAGAGTTGGGACTCACCTCACCATGACCGAGACGACCCCTGCAGCCGCTCCCGGACCGGTCGACCCGGGCCGGCACCTGACCTCCCCGGCCACGCGCAGCGCACTCCGCATCCAGCATCAACTGCTGACCGCTGCACGCGAGTTCCTGAGGGGGCAGGGCTTCACCGAGCTGCTCCCGCCGATCATCGGGCCGGTCACCGATCCGGGTTCGCGCGGATCGAAGCAGGTCGACATCGACTTCTACGGCCACCGCTACAAGCTGATGACCAGCGCCATCCTCTACAAGCAGGCCTCGCTGCTGGCGTTCGACAAGATCTTCTGCATCGCGCCGAACGTCCGGCTGGAACCGCTGGAGACCGCCGGGACCAGCCGCCACCTGGCCGAGTTCCACCAGCTCGACGTGGAGGTGGCCGGTGCGAGCCGGGACGACGCCGTCCGGCTGGTCGAGGAGCTGGTGGTGCACATGGTCGGCGGCGCGGTCCGCGAGCTGCCCAAGGACTTCGCCGAACTCGGCCGGGACGTCGACGCGTTCACCGAGCTGCTGAAGGGCTCGTTCGGCCGGATGCGGCACGCCGAGGCGGTGGCCGAGCTCCGGGGGCTCGGCCACCCGCAGAGTCCGGACGCCGAACTCGACTGGGCGGGCGAGGCGTTGCTCTCGTCCAGGCGCGACCGGCCGTTCTTCGTCACCGACTACCCGAAGGGTTCGCGCGGCTTCTACGACCGGGAGAACCCCGAGGACCCGGGCCTGCTGCGGAACTTCGACCTGATCGCGGCCGAGGGCTACGGCGAGCTGTGCAGCGGCAGCCAGCGCACCAACGACTACGCGGAGATCGTCACCCGGATGCGGGAGACCGGCGAGAACCCGCAGAAGTACCGCTGGTACCTGGACCTGGTGCGTGAGGGTGTGCCCGCCAGCGCCGGGTTCGGCATCGGTGTCGAGCGGCTGACCCGCTACGTCGCCGGGCTGGACGCGGTCTGGCAAGCCAGCGCCTTCCCGAAGCTGGCCGGGGTGGTGTCCCCGTGAGCGACCTCTCCGCGCCCGGCTTCCCGGAGGAGGAGGTCCGGCAGCGCGCCCGGGCCGGGGCGGCGGCGGCCTTCCCGCCGCCCGGCGAGTACGGGCGGGTGCTGTTCGGGGCCGAGCGCGGCGACGGGCGGCAGGATCCGCAGGACGCGCTGGACGCGCTGCGGATCGTCCCGCCGGTCTTCATGCCGCAACGCCTGGCCCGGCTGATCGACCTGGGTCGCGAGCCCGACTACCGTGACGTCGAACTCGCCACTCCCGTGGGCGGGTTCACCTCCGCTCTGCCGGTCTACGTGTCCGCCCTCGGCTCCACCCGGGCGGCGGGCGGGGACCTCGGCCTCGCGCTCGGCCGGCAGGCCGGGGCGCTCGGCCTGCCGATGGTGATCGGCGAGAACGTCGTCCCGGTGAACGGCTACGGCCGGCTCGGCGAGGCAGCGGACCGGGCGCTCCTCGGCCGACTGCGCGCCTACGCCGAGGAGTTGCCGGACGGGCTCGGCGGGGTCGCCGTCCAGCAGTCGACCGAGGACGCCGACGCCGAGGTCTGGAACCTCGTCTACAGCGACCCGGCGGCGCTGCCGCTGCTCGAATCCGGGCGCCTGGCCTTCGAGTTGAAGGTGGGGCAGGGGGCGAAGCCCGGCCTCGGCGGGATGACGGTGCTGGACGCCGACGCGGCGGGGCGGCTCGGCGACCGGTACGGGCTGGACGGGGTGTTCGGCGACGGCCGGGTGCTGCGCTCCAGCACGCCGGGCACCTTCACCGCGGAGATCCTGCGCCAGCAGGTCCGGCTGATGCGCAACAACTTCCCCCGGGCCAGGGTCTGGGTGAAGCTGCACCCCGGCCGGGACGTCGCCGAGGCGGCCCGGGTGGCCGCGGAGGCGGGGGCGGACGCCGTCACGGTGGACGGCGCCGAGGGCGGTACCGGCTGGGCGCCCGGGGCCTTCCCCGCACAGGTCGGCCTGCCGCTGGCGGAGTGCCTGCGCCGGCTCGCGGCGGCCGGGCCGCCGCCCTGCCTGCTGGTCTCCGGGCGGATCTGGGAGGGCGCCCGGGCGGTCAAGAGCCTGGCGCTCGGCGCCCGCGCGGTCGGGCTGGGTCGGGCGGCCCTGCTCGCCACGGCCGAGGACCCGGAAGCCGGGCTGGTCCGGTTCACGGACTGCCTCGCCCTCGAACTGAGGCTGCTGATCAGCGCCCTCGGGAAATACGCGCCGGCCGCGCTTGACCGCGACGACGTGTGGTCCGCCGGATTCCCCGGAACGGCCGCCGGAGGATAGCGGAACGGCCGCCGGAGGAAAGCGGAACGGAATTCCGTGGCAGCCCGCCGAAGCGCCCCCGTGCGCGTCGGCGGGCTGCCCGTGCCTGCCGGCGGCCCCGGTCCGGATGGCCGCCCGAACTGTTCGTCGACCATCCGGCGGAAAGCACCAGACGGAAAACGGCGGACGGAAAGCGGCAGTTGAAACTGCCGATGCACTTCCGCGCATTCTGCCGATTGGGCCGGAAAAGCCGCCCTATCGTCGACACCACTGCCAGCAGCGTCGCTAATTCATCGGGGTTGGATGATGGAATCTCGCGGTTTCCCCTTCATGTCCGTCGCGCGTCGGTTCCCGGACCGGCCGGCCGTACGGCTCGGCGGCCGGACGGTCCGCTACCGGGAACTGGACGAGCTGAGCGGCGCCCTCGCCGCCCGGATCGCGCCCGGCCGGACGGTGGCCGTCACCGGCAGGGACCGGCTCGACCACGTGGTCGGTCTGCTCGCCGCCCTCCGGGCCGGCGCCACCTACCTGCCGCTGGACCGGGACGCCCCCGAGGAGCGCAACCGCTGGATCCGTGCGGACGCCGGCGCCACCTTCGCCTACACCGACGGGGAGCTCGTCGAGCTCCGCACGGCGGGGCCCGAGGGCGACGGCCGGGAGGCGCTCACCCCGGACGCGGGGCTCCGGGCGCACGCCGGGTACCTCGTCTACACCTCAGGCACCACCGGCCGCCCCAAGGGCGTGCACGTCCCGCTCGCCGCGCTGGCCGGCCACCTGGCCGCCGCCGTCGAACGGTTCGGGCTCACCGAGGACGACGTGGTGCTGCACTTCGCCCGCCCGACCGTGGACGTGGCCGTCGAGCAGGTGCTCACCGCCCTCTCCACCGGCGCCTGCGTGGTCGTCCCCGAGCAGCAACTGGTGGCGCCCGCCGCCCTGCTGGACCTGCTGGACGCCGAGGGCGTCACCGTGGCGAACGTGGCCGCCGGCTACTTCCAGGAGGTGGTGGCCGCGCTCCGCGAACGAGGCCGTGCGCCGCGCACCCTGCGGCTGATGATCTCCGGCAGCGACCGGCTCTATCCGGACACCGCCGCCGGCTGGTGGGCCGCCACCGGCGTGCCGCTGCTGAACGCCTACGGGCCGACCGAGACCGTGATCACGGCCACCGTCCACGAGCTGGCGGGCCGGGCGGGGGACGCGGACACCGTGCCGATCGGCAGCACCCTCGGCGACCGCCGGGCGTACGTGCTGGACGACCGGCTGCGGCCGGTGCAGCCCGGTTCGGCCGGCGAACTGTACCTGGGCGGGCCGCTGCTGGCCTCCGGCTACCACGGCCGCCCGGGCCTGACGGCCGGCCGGTTCGTCGCCGACCCGTTCGCGCCGGAGCCGGGCGCCCGGATGTACCGGACGGGCGACGTCGTCCGGCGGGCCGGAGCCGGAGCCGGGGCTCGGGCCGGAGCCGGAGCCGGGGCCGGGGCCGGGGCCGGGGGAGGGGCCCGGATCGAGGCCGGGGCCGAGGCAGGGACGGGCCCGGCCGGCGAGGGCGGCCCGCTGGAGTTCGTCGGCCGCACCGACCACCAGGTGAAGATCCGCGGCTTCCGCGTCGAACCGGGCGAGATCGAGCAGGTGCTGGCCGGGTACCCGGGCGTCGCCGCCGCCGTCGTGGTGGCGCACGAGGGCCGGCTGGCCGCCTACACCACGGGCACCGCCCCCGACTACGCCGAGCTGCGGGCCTTCCTGGCCGAACGGCTGCCCGAGCACATGGTCCCGGCCACCGTCACCCCGCTGGAGGCGTTCCCGCTGACCGCCGGCGGCAAGGTGGACCGGGCGGCGCTGCCCGAACCGCAGGCCGCGCCCGCCGCCCCGGCCGCCGGGCGGCGCCCGCCGCGCACCCCGGCCGAGCAGCTGATCGCCGCCGTCTGGGCGGACGTGCTCGGGGTGGCCGAGGTCGGCGCCGACGACAACTTCTTCCACCTGGGCGGGGATTCGCTCACCGCCGTGCGGGTGGTCGGCCGGGTCTTCGACGTCTTCGGCATGATCTCGCCGTACACCATCTTCGACGCGCCGACCCTCGCGGAGTTCGCCGCCGCCGTCACCGCCTCGGCGGGCGGCGAGCGCCCGGCGCCGACCAGGGCGGGGGCCGCCGAGGCGCCGCTCTCCAAGTTCCAGCGCGGGCTCTGGGTCCTGGACCAGTGGAACCCGGGCGCGCCGACCTACGTCGTGCCGTGGGTGTTCCGCTTCGACGGGCCGGTCGACCCGGAGCTGCTCCGCCGGGCGCTGGCCGGCGTGGTGGACCGGCACGAGGCCCTGCGGACCACCTTCGCGCTCGGCGAGGACGGCCCCCGGCAGGTGGTCCACCCGTCCGTGGAACTGCCGTTCACCGTGGTGGAGGCCGCGCCCGCGCAGGTGGGCGAGCTGCTCGCCGAGGCCGCGCTGGTCCCGTTCGACCTGGAGACCGGCCCGCTGGTCCGCGCGCACCTCTACCGTTCCGGCGCCGCGTCCACCCTGCTGCTGCTCTGCCACCACATCGTCTGGGACGAGGGCTCGCTGCCCGTCCTGGAGGCCGAACTCGCCGAGTTCTACGCGGCCCTGGCGGCGGGGCGCCCCGCCGTCTTGCCCGAGCTGCCGGTGCAGTACGCCGACTACAGCGCCTGGCAGTACGAGGACGCCAGCGCCGACCGCCGGCTCGACTACTGGCGCGGCCACCTGCGCGACGCCCCGACCGAGCCCGCGCTGCCCACCGACCGGCCCCGGCCCGAGGAGCAGGCGTTCCGCGGCGCCTTCCACCGCTTCGCCATGCCGCGCCCGGTCGCCGATGCCGTCCGGGCCCTGGCCCGCAGCGAGGACGCCACCCCGTTCATGGTGCTGCTGGCCGGTCTGGCGCTCACCCTCCACCGGCGCACGGGGCAGCGCGACCTGGTGCTCGGCTCCCCGGTGAGCATCCGCGGCCGGGCCGAACTCGACGCGCTGATCGGCTACTTCGTCAACCTGCTGCCGCTGCGCGTGCGGCTCGACGAGGGGGCGGACTTCCGCGAACTGGTCCGGCACGTCCGCGAGGTGGCGATCGCCGGGTACCGCCACCAGGAGACGCCGTTCGACGACATCGCCGGCGCGGTCCTGGAGGACCGGTCGGACGACCGCACCGAGGACCGCAACCCGCTCTGCCAGGTGCTGCTGGAGCTGCACCCGCTGGACTCCCGGCCGTTGACGATCGGCGGCACCGAGGTCACCCGCGAGCTGCACTCCAACCCGGTCTCCCGCTTCGACCTGTCGATCTCCGTCGACGACCGGGGCACCGACTTCACCGGCCGTTTCGAGTACGACTCAGACCTGTTCGACCCGGCCACCATGGCGGAGCTGTGCGAGGCCTGGCTGGGTACCCTGGCCGCCTCCGTCGAGGCGCCGGTGCACGCCCTGTTCGAGGCCCGGGCCGCCCGCGACCCGCACGCCACGGCCCTGGTCTCCGGCGAACAGCGCATCGGGTACGGCGAGTTGAACACCCGGGCCAACCGGCTCGCCCACCGGCTGGCCGCCCGCGGGATCGGCCCCGGCGACACCGTCGCCGTCCTGGTCGAACGCGGACCGGACCTGGTGACCGCACTGCTCGCCGCGCTCAAGGCCGGCGCCGCCTACACCCTGCTCGACCCGGACTTCCCGGCCGAGCGGCTGGCCGGCGCGGTCGCCGACAGCGGCGCCGCCCTGCTGGTCACCCACCGGAACGCGGAGCCGCCGTTCCCCGTCGCCGGCCACCTCGACCTCGACGCCGAGGCCGCCGCCGTCGCGGCCGGCCCCGGCCACGACCCCGGCCTGCCGGTCACCGGCGCCGACCTCGCCTGCGTGATGTTCACCTCCGGATCCACCGGCCGGCCCAAGGGCGTCGCCGTCCCGCACCGCGCCCTCACCACCACCTACCTGGGCCAGGACTACGCCCGGTTCGGCCCCGACGAGGTCTGGCTCCAGTGCTCCCCGGTCTCCTGGGACGCCTTCGCCCTGGAGCTGTACGGCGCGCTGGCCTTCGGCGGCACCTGCGTCCTCCAACCCGGCCAGCGGCCCGACCCGCAGGCGATCGCGGAGCTGACCCGCCGCCACGGCGTCACCCAGCTCCAGCTCTCCGCCAGCCTGTTCAACTTCCTGCTGGAGGAGCTGCCGGAGACCTACGACGACCTCAAGGTGGCCTTCACGGCCGGCGAGCGGGCCTCCGTCACCCACGTCGGCAAGGCGCTGGAGCAGTACCCGCAGCTGGTCGTGGCCAACGGCTACGGCCCGGTCGAGAGCCTCGGCCTGACCACCTGCCACCGGGCGACCGCGCAGGACGCCGCGGGCAGCTCGATCCCGATCGGCCACCCGCTGCACGGCAAGGCCGTGCACGTCCTCGACGAGCGGCTGAACCCCGTCCCGCCCGGCACCGCCGGCGAGTTGTACGCGGCCGGCGGCGGCCTCGCGTACGGGTACGTCGGCCGGCCCGGCCTGACCGCCGAGCGGTTCGTCGCCTCCCCGTTCGGCACGCCCGGCGAGCGGCTCTACCGCACCGGCGACCTCGGCCTGGTGACGGAGGACGGCCTGCTGGAGATCACCGGCCGGATCGACGACCAGGTGAAGATCCGCGGCTTCCGGGTCGAACCCGGTGAGATCGAGGACGCGCTCACCCGCCACCCGTCCGTCCACGAGGCCGCCGTCACCGTCCACGAGCGCGCCCCGGGCGACCACCGGCTCGCCGCGTACGTCACCGCCGGCGGCACCCCGCCCGACCCGGACGCGCTGCTCGACCACCTGGCCGCACTGCTGCCCGAGCACATGGTGCCCGCCACCCTCGACGTGCTGGACGCGCTGCCGCTCAACCCCAACGGCAAGGTCGACCGGCGCGCCCTGCCGGCCCCGGCCGACCGCCGCGCCGCCGCCCCGGCCGGGCCGCTCGCCCAGGGCTCGCCCACCGCGGACCCGCTCACCCCGGGCCAGCGGCTGGTCGCGGACGCCGTCCGGGCCGTCCTGGAACTCCCCGACGACCTCGGCCCGGACACCAACTTCTTCCGGATCGGCGGCAATTCGCTGGCCGCCGTCCGGGTCGCCATGCGGCTCTCGCAGGACACCGGGACGCGCGTGCCGCCGCACGTGGTGTTCCGCGGCCGCACCGTGGGCGCCATCGCCGAACGGCTGGCCTCGTGATGACGGACCGTCAGAACACCCGACCGACCGAAGGGAACGAGGCCGTGAGCCCGTCCGAAGCCCCGCCCGCCGCCCTCCCGGACGGGCACCCCGACCCGCTGCCCGACGGCGTGGTTCGCACCGCGCCCGTCTCCGGCCTGCAACGCGGCCTCTGGTTCCTCGACCGCCTGAACCCGCGGGCCGCCACCTACACCACCCCCTGGACGTACGACGTCACCGGACCGCTCGACCTCACGCTGCTCCGGCGGGCCCTGGACGGCGTCTCGGCCCGGCACGAGGCGCTGCGCACCACCTTCGCGCTGCACCCCGACGGCCCCCGCCAGCACGTCCACCGCACCCTCGCCGTCCCGCTCACCGTCACCGACCTGCGCGGGCTGCCCGAGTCCGAACGGGCCGACCGCGCCGAACGGTTGATCGCCGAACGCGCCGCCGATCCCTTCGACCTGGCCGCCGGCCCGCTGCTGCGCGCCGAGGCCGTCCGCCTCGCCGACGACCGCACCACCCTCCTGTTCGTGGTCCACCACATCGTCTGGGACGGCTGGTCCGCCGAGGTCTTCGAGCGCGAACTCGCCGAGCTGTACGGCGTCGGGCTGCACGGTGCCGAGCTGCACGGCGTCGGGCTGCACGGTGCCGAGCCGTACGGTGCGGAGAGCGCGCGGCGCGCACCCGCGCTGCCCGAACTCGCCACCCAGTACGCGGACTACGCGCTGGACGAGCAGGACACCCCCTACGAGGAGCACCTCGCCTACTGGAAGGACCGGCTCGACGGCGCTCCGACGCTGCTCGAACTGCCCGGCGACCGCCCCCGGCCCGCCGAGCGCAGCCAGCGCGGCCGCACCGAGGGGTTCGACCTGCCGGCCGGCACCGCCGCCCGGGTCCGGGCGCTCGCCGAGCAGGAGGGCGTCACCCCGTTCACCGTCCAGCTGGCCGCCTTCGCGCTGCTGATCGGCCGCTGGACCGGCGCCGACGACCTGCTCGTGGGCACCCCCGTGACCACCCGCAACCGCCCCGAACTCGCCGACCTGCTCGGCTACTTCGTCAACCTGCTGCCCCTGCGGATCCGGCTCGCCCCCGGCGCGACCTTCCGCGGACTGCTCGCCGACGTCCAGGACGGCGCGTTCGACGCCTTCGGCTACCTCGACGTGCCCTTCGACCAACTGGTCGACCTGCTCGGCACCGACCGCACCCCGCAGTACCCGCCGCTGGTCCAGGTGGTGTTCGGCGCCCACACCGAGGACCGCACCCCGCTCGCCCTCGGCGCCGCCACCGCCGAGCGCACCGTCCGCTCCAACGGCACCGCCAAGTTCGACCTCACCTGGTCCGTCTTCGAGGACACCGCGGGCCCCGGCGGGGGAGCCGAGGACGGCGGACTGCGCGGCGAGGCCGAGTACAGCAGCGACCTCTTCGACCCCGGCACCGTCCGCCGCCTCGCCGCCGACTACGCCGACCTGCTGGACGCCGCACTCACCGATCCGGACGCCACCGTGCTCCGGCTCACCTCCGCCGGACAGCCGCACCGCCCCGCCCGGCTGGAGCAGGGCCGGTGCCTGCACCACCTCTTCGAGCAGGCCGCCGACGCGTACGGCGACCGGCCCGCCGTCAGCGACCCGGACGGCACCCTCGACTACGCCGAACTCGACCGCCGCGCCAACCGGCTGGCCCACACCCTGATCGCCCGCGGGGTCCGCCCGGGCGACCGGGTCGGCCTGCTGCTGGACCGCACCGCCGCCGTCCCCGTCGCGATCCTCGCCGTCCTCAAGACCGGCGCCGCCTACGTACCGGTCGACCTCGCCGCCCCCGCCGACCGGGCCGCCCTGGTCTTCGGCGACACCGCCGTCACCGCGGTCGTCACCGACCGGCCCGACCGAGCCCCCGCCGGACCCTGGCAGACCGTCGACCTCACCGCGCACGCCGGGGAGATCGCCGCCCACCCGGCGACCAGGCCCCCGGCGGCCGGCCGCCCCGGCGACCTCGCCTACCTCATCTTCACCTCCGGCTCCACCGGCCGCCCCAAGGGCGTCGCCGTCGCCCACGAACACGTCAGCCGCCTCCTGGACTCCGGCCGACCGCACTTCGGCTTCGGCCCGGAGACCGTCTGGACGCTCTTCCACAGCCACGCCTTCGACTGGACGGTGTGGGAGCTGTGGGGCGCCCTGCTGCACGGCGCCCGCCTGGTCGTCGTCCCCTACCTGACCAGCCGCTCGCCCGACGAGTTCGCCGGACTCCTCGACGACGAGCGCGTCACCCACCTCTGCCTCACGCCGTCCGCGCTGCGCCAGCTCGAACCGGCCCTGCGCCGCCACCCGCGGGCCCTGCCCGACCTGCGGTGGATCATGCTCGGCGGCGAGGCCCTCGACCCCGGCGTCGTCCAGCGCTGGCACGACCTCGACCCGCTGCCGCCCGCCCGGCTCTGCAACCTCTACGGCATCACCGAGACCACCGTCCACGTCACCACCCACGACCTCGCCGGGGGCGGCGCGGGCTTCGAGCGGAGCCTGATCGGCGAACCCATGCCGCACCTCACCGCGCTCGTCCTGGACGACTGGCTGCGCCCCTGCCCGGCCGGCGTCCCCGGCGAGCTGTACATCGGCGGCGGCAGCCTCGCCCACGGCTACTGGGGCCGCCCCGGCCTCACCGCCGGCCGCTTCGTCGCCGACCCGTACGGCCCGCCCGGCGCCCGGCTCTACCGGACCGGGGACGTCGCCCGGCGCCTGCCGGACGGCGGGCTGGATTACGTCGGCCGGGCGGACTTCCAGGTCAAGCTGCGCGGCTTCCGGATCGAACTCGGCGAGATCGAGAACGCCGTCACCGCCCACCCCGACGTCGACGCCTGCGTGGTCACCGTGCACGACGACCGGCTCGCCGCGTACCTCACCGGGCGCGAACCGGACGACCTGCGCGGGTTCCTGGGCCGCTCGCTGCCCGCCTACATGATCCCGGCGAGCGTCACCGTCCTCGACGCGCTGCCGCTCACCGTCAACGGCAAGGTGGACCGGGCGGCGCTGCCCGCCCCGGGGCGGGCAGCGCCCGTCACCGCGGGCCGGCACGTCGAACCGCGCACCCCGGAGGAGGAACTGTTCGCCGCGGTCTGGACGGAGGTGCTCGGCGTCCCCGGGATCGGGGTCCACGACGACTTCTTCCACCTCGGCGGCGACTCGATCCGGGCCGTCCAACTGGCCGGCGCCCTGCACGACCGCGGCTGGCAGGTCGGCCTGCGCGACGTCTTCAACGCGCCCACCGTCGCCGCCCTGCTGCCGCTGGCCCGCCCGGCGGCGGCCGACCCCGGGGCGGACCGGCCGTTCGCGCTCGTCACCGAGGAGGACCGGGCCGAGCTGCCGCCGGAGGTCGTCGACGCCTACCCGATGGTCTCCATGCAGCTCTCGATGGTCTTCCACATGGAGGTCGCCGGCGGCACCGACAGCTACCACAACGTCAACTCCTACCGGATCGGCGGCGACCTCGACGAGACCGCGTTCCGCCGCTCCGTCAACGAGGCGATGACCCGGCACGCCGTGCTCCGCACCGGCCTCGACATCTCCGGCTACGGCGAACCGCTCCAGCTCGTGCACGGCACCCTGCCCGCCCCCGTCTCCTTCGCCGACCTGCGCGGCGCGGGCGGGGAGGAGCAGGACGCGGCGATCCGCGCCGTCTTCGACGACCACCGCGAGCGGCCGTTCGACCTCGCCGCGCCACCGCTCTTCCGGATCACCGTGCAGCGGCTGGCCGACGACGCCTACCAGCTCACCGTCTCGGAGCACCACGCGATCCTCGACGGCTGGAGCTTCACCTCGCTGCTCACCGAACTCCTGGAGCGGCACGCCGCGCTGGCCGCCGACCCGGCGTCCGCGCCCACCCCGCCGCCGCGCACCTCCTTCCGCGACTTCGTCGCCGTCGAACGGGCGGCGGCCGGGGAGCGGGAGTCGCTCGCCTACTGGCACCAACGGCTCGACGGCGCCACCGGCCAGCTCTGGCCCGGCAGCGAGGACGTCCACGAGCTTCCGCGCACGGTCGAACGGGTCCTCCCGGACGCGCCCGGACGGTTGCGGCGGGCCGCCGACGCGCTCGCCGTCCCGGTCAAGTCGGTCGCCCTCGCCGCCCACCTGCACGCGCTGGCCCGGATCACCGGGCGGGAGCGGGTCACCACCGGGCTGGCGATGAACGGCCGGCTGGAGCGGCTCGGCGGCACCGAGGTGTACGGGCTCTTCCTCAACACCGTGCCGCTGGTCGCCGAACCGGGGGAGGACCTGGTGGAGCTCGTCCGGCACGTGCACCGGGAGGAGCTGGACATGATGCCGCACCGCCGGGTGCCGTTCGCCCGTCTGGCCCGGATGATGGCCGACACCGCGCTCGACAGCCAGTTCGGCTACCTGCGGTTCCACGCCCTGGGGCGGCTCAGCTCGGCCCGGATCGAGGACGGCCGGATCGGCTCCGAACCCACCCTGCGGCACGAGCCCAACAGCTTCGCGTTCGGCGCCTCGCTGATCCAGGACCCGGTCTCGCAGCGCGTGCTGCTCGCCGTGGACCACCAGCGCGCGGTGGTCGACGACGCCACCGCCGAGGAGTTCATCGACGCCTACGAGGCGGCGCTGGCCCGGCTGGCCGCGTCGGTCTGACGCCGCCGACCGCCACGCCGACCGCCCCCTTCCGCTCGCGCGCCCACCCGCTTCGCGCGCCCACCCGACGTGACCTGCCCCGACCTGACCGAGGAGTGCCCCCGCATGACCACCTTCGCCGAGCCGGCCGCCACCGCCGCCCCCGCCACCGCTGCCCGTGCCACAGGGCCCACCGCCGCCCCCGCCGCCCCGGAGACCGCCGGCACCGCGCCCGCCGACCTGCTGGCCGGCCTGCGCGCCGCCGTCGCCGCCCACCCCGGCCGGCCCGCCGTGCACGCCGCCGACGGCAGCCTCGACTTCGCCGCCCTGGACCGCCGCACCGCCGCCCTGGCCCGCGCCCTCCGCGCCCACGGCGTCCGGCGCGGCGACCGCGTCGGCATCCACCTCGCCCGCACCGCCGACCTGCCGGTCGCCCTGCTCGCCGCCTGGCGGGCCGGCGCCGCGTACGTCCCGCTGGACCCGGCCTACCCGGCCGAGCGGATCGCCTTCATGGCCGCCGACGCCCGCCTCGCCGCCGTGGTCAGCGCCGACGCGGCCCCGCCGGTCCCGGCCGGCGTCACGGTGCTCCGCCCGGACGCCGACGCAACCGACGCCGACGCAACCGACGCCGACGCGGCCGACACCGACGTGACCGACACCGACGGCACGTGGTCCGACGCCGCCCCGCACCCGCTCGACTCCGCCTACGTCATCTACACCTCCGGCTCCACCGGCCGCCCCAAGGGCGTCGAGGTGACCCACGGCGGCGTCGCCCACCTGGCGGACGCCCTGGCCCGGACCGGCGCCTTCCGCCCCGAGCCGGCCGTCGTCGGCTGGAACGCCAGCGTCTCCTTCGACGCCTCCGTCCCGCAGTGGACCAGGCTCTGCCGCGGCGACACCCTGGTGGTGATCGACGACGCCCGGCGCGCCGACCCGGCCCGGCTAGCCGCGCTGCTCGCCGAGCACGGCGTCACCGACCTCGACCTGACACCCTCGCACTGGCAGCTGCTCCGCGAGCCGCTGGCCGGTGCCCGGGTGCCGCGCCTGTTCATGGGCGGCGAGCCGGTGCCCGAGCGCACCTGGCGCGAACTGGCCGACGGCGGCATCGAGGCGTTCAACCTGTACGGGCCCACCGAGTGCACCGTCGAGGCGGTCACCGCCCGGATCACCGGCCCCGGCCCGCACCTGGGCGAACCGCTGCCCGGCATCCGCGCCCACCTGCTGGACGACCGGCTCGCCCCGGTCACCGAGCCCGGCGCCGTCGGCGAGCTGTACCTGGCCGGGCCCGGCGTGGCGCACGGCTACCCGGGCCACCCGGGGCTGACCGCCGGCCGCTTCGTCGCCGACCCGTTCGGCCCGGCCGGCACCCGGATGTACCGGACCGGCGACCAGGCCCGCCGCACCGCCGGGGGCCTGCTGGAGTACGTCGGCCGGGTCGACCGGCAGGTGAAGCTGCGCGGCTTCCGCGTCGAACTGGGCGAGGTCGAGCACACGCTGGCCGCCCTGGACGGGGTCACCGCCGCCGCGGCCACCGTGTACGAGGCCGCTCCCGGGGACGTCCGGCTGGCCGGCTACGTCACCGGCGCGGTCCGCCCCGCCGAGCTGCTCGCCGAGCTGCGCCGCACCGTGCCCGCCCACCTGGTGCCGGCCACCGTGACCGTGCTGGACGCGCTGCCGCTCACCCCGAACGGCAAGGTCGACCACCGGGCCCTGCCCACGCCGCAGGCGGAGACCCCGGCGGGGAGCGGGGCGGAGACCCCGGCGGACGGCGCGGCCGCGGGCGTGGACGAGCAGGTCGCGGAGGTCTGGCGCACCGTCCTCGGCGTCCCGAGCGTCGAGCCCGGCGACGACTTCCTCTCGCTCGGCGGCCACTCGCTCGCCGCCCTGCGCGTCGTCCACCTGCTGCGCCGCAAGCTGAACGTCGAACTCCAGCTCCGCCACCTGCTGGACGCCGACGACCTGGCCGGGTTCACCGCGGTCGTCCGGCGTGCCGCCGAGGCGGGCACCGCCGCCCCGCGCCCCGCGCTCACCGCCCGCCGGGCGGCCGTCCGATGACCACCGCCGTCCCCCGGGCCGCCGCCTCGCAGGCCGCCGTCCCCCGGGCCGCCGTCCCCCAGGCTGCCGTCCCGCACGCCGCCGTCCCGCAGCCCGCCCGCGCGCAGGCCGCCCGTCCGCGGATCGAGGGCGACTGGCTCTTCGTCCCCGCACCCCAACCCCAGCGGCCCTTCCGGCTGTTCTGCTTCCCGCACGCCGGCGGCGACGCCACCGCCTACACCCCGCTGGCCCGGGCCCTCGCCCCGACCGCCGAGGTCTGGGCACTGCGACCGCCGGCCCGCGGCGGCCGCAGCCGGCACCCCATGCCGGCCGACTTCGACGCGCTCGTCGCGGCCGTCACCGAGGCCCTGACCCCGCACCTCGGCGGCGGCGTCCGGTTCGGCTTCTACGGGCAGAGCTTCGGCGCCCTGCTCGCCTACGAGGTGGCCCGCGCGCTGCCCGCCGACCGCCGCCCCGAGCTGGTGGTGGCCGCCGCCGCGCCCTGCCCCGCCGAGTGGACCGAGCGCGAGTCCAAGGACCTCGACGCGCCCGAACTGCTCAGGCTCACCGGCCTGGACGAGACCGTCCGGGAGGAACCCGACCTCGTCGACCTCGCCCTCGCTGGCATCCGCACCGACCTCGCCGTCAGCGCCACCTACCGGTACCGCCCGCACGCGCCGATCGGCTCCGCGCTGTACGCGGTGGCCGGCGCCGACGACCCGATGCTCGCCGCCACCGACCTCACCGGCTGGGCCGCGCACACCCGCGGCGCCTTCGGCCACCACGTCGTCCCCGGCGGGCACCTCCTCGCGACCGTCGACCGGCCCGGCCCGGTCGCCCTCCTGACCACCCTCCTGGCGGGCCGCCAGACCTCCGTCCCCGCGCACGACACCAGGGAGCAGCAATGGTGACCACCACCTCCGTCGACCTCACCGACCCGGCCCTCTGGGCCCGCCCGGACACCCCGGCCCTGGTCGACGAGCTGCGCCGCGAGGCGCCCGTCCACCGCACCGACACCCTGGACGACGGACCGGTCTGGTCGGTCATGACCTACCGTGAGTCGGCGGACGTGCTGCGCAACGCGGCCGTGTTCAGCTCCGAGTCCGGCTCGCTGCTGGGAGCGGGAGTCGGCAAGGTGCCCGTCGGCTCCGGCCGGATGATGGCCCTCACCGACCCGCCCCGCCACCGCGAACTGCGCGCCCCCGCCAACCCGTTCTTCTCCAAGGGCGGGGTGCGCGGCGCCTCCCGGTCGATCGCCGAACGGGCCGGGGAGCTCTTCGACCGGGCCGTCGAACAGGGCGAGGTCGACCTCGTCGACGTGGTCTCGGCCCTGCCGCTCGCCGTCATGTGCGACCTGCTGGACGTCCCCGAGCAGGACCGCGAGATGATGGTCCGGGTCTGCGACGTGGCCTTCCTCGGCAACACCCCGGAGGAACGCCGGGCCGGCCACCAGCAGTTGATCCCCTACCTGATGCACCAGGTGATGCTGCGCCGCACCGACCCGCGCGACGACCTGATCTCCATGATGGCCACCTACAAGGTCGGCGGACGACTGATGCCGGTGGAGGACGTGGTGCTCAACCTGGACAACATCGTGGTCGGCGGCGTCCAGACGGTCCGCCACACCGCCGCGATGGGGCTGCACACCCTGGTTCAGCGTCCGGACCTCTGGCGGAAGCTGCAGCAGGGCGAGGTGTCGATGGACTCCGCCGTGGACGAGCTGCTGCGGTGGACCTCGGTCGGCCTGCACACGCTGCGCACCGCGAGCCGGGACGTCGAGCTGGCCGGGCGGCAGATCCGCCGCGGCGACCGGGTGGCGGTCTGGGTCTGGTCCGCCAACCGGGACCCGGAGGCCTTCGACCGGCCCGAGGAGGTCCTGCTCGACCGCTCGCCCAACAAGCACCTCGCGCTGGGCCTGGGCGCCCACTACTGCATCGGCGCGCCGCTGGCCAAGGCCGAGCTGGGCGCGCTGTTCTCGGCGGCGCTGGAGAAGGCCGCGGCGATCGAGCCGGCCGGCCCGGTCCAGTACAACCGGTCGATCATCAACTTCGGCCTGGACCACCTCCCGGTCCGGCTCACCCCGCGCTGACCGGCGCCCCCGCGGCCGCCCGCGCCCGCACCCGAAGCCCCACCCCGCCCCCGAAGCCCCACCCCGACCACGCGCGCGACCCCGACCACGAACGCGACCACGGGCCCGACCCCGACCACGGGCCCGTGGTCGTTCGCGTTCGCGTTCTCGTTCGGGGTCGCGTTCGCGTGAGCGCCCGCGACCCCGGTCCGGGGCCCCGCCCGGCAGCCGGCTAACTGCCGCTCACCTGCCGGGCCTTGTGCCGCTCGGGCCCGTCCGGCGCCGATAGCCTCGAACCACACCCCAGGCCACACCCCCTTCGAGGAGACCACCATGAGCAACCCGTTCGAGGACGACAACGCCGGCTACCTGGTGCTGGTCAACGACGAGAACCAGCACTCGCTCTGGCCGGTCTGGATCGACGTGCCGGCCGGCTGGACCACCGTCCACGGCGAGGCCACCCGCCAGGAGTGCCTCGACTGGATCGAGGCCAACTGGACCGACATCCGCCCGGCCGGTCTGGTGGCCGGCCTCGGCGCCCGGTGAGCGCCGCCATGCCGAGCTGGGAACTGAACCCCGGACGCCCCGCCCTCACCCGCGTGCCGGCCGGCGCCGACCTCGCCGAGGCCTGCGCCTGGCTGCGCGACAACGAGGCCGAGCTGACCGCCGCCCTGCACGAGCACGGCACGATCTTCCTGCGCGGACTGCCGGTGGCCGCCAGCGCGGACGTCGCCGCCGTCCGCGACGTGCTGATCCCCGAGCCGACCCCGTACCGGGAGAAGGCCACCCCGCGCAGCGACTTCGGGGACGGCGTCTTCTCGTCGACCGACCTGCCGCCCGCCCAGTCGATCCGGATGCACAACGAGAACAGCTACACCCTGACCTTCCCCGGCCGGCTGCTCTTCGCCTGCCTGACCGCCCCGGAGGAGGGCGGCGCCACTCCGACCGCCGACGTCCGCAAGGTCCTCGCCGGGCTGCCGGACCACCTCGCGGAGCGCGGCCGGTCCTCCGGCTGGACGCTCACCCGCAACTACTCGGACTACGTCTCGCTCGGCTGGCGGACCGCCTTCGGCACCGAGGACCGCGCCGACGTCGAGCAGTACTGCCGGGAGAACGGCATCTCCTGGGAGTGGCAGCCGGACGGCAACCTGCGCACCGGCCAGCTGCGTTCCGCCACCATCCGCCACCCGCACACCGGCGAGGAGGTCTGGTTCAACCACCTGGCCTTCTGGAACGAGTGGTCGCTCGACCCGGACATCCGGGAGGCCATGGTCGACGAGTTCGGCCCGGACGGCCTGCCGTTCAACACCGGTTTCGGCGACGGCGAACCGCTCACCCGGGAGGACGTGGACGCGCTCAACGCCGCCTACGAGGCCGCGACCGTCCGCGAGACCTGGCAGGTCGGCGACGTGATGCTGGTCGACAACGTGCTCTGCTCGCACGGCCGCGACCCGTTCCGCGGCGACCGGAAGATCGCCGTCGCGATGGGCCGCCCGGTCGACGTCCTGGACTGCCGTCCCAGCGTGCCGCCCACCGCCGCCGCCCCCGCCTGAGGCCCTGAGGCCACCACCCATTCCCCACGCAGTGGCGTGAGTCGACGTGAGTAGAGGAAGCACCGTGATCCCGGTTTCGTACGCACAGCAGCGACTCTGGCTGGTCGACCAGATCGAAGGGCCGACCGCGCTCTACAACCTGCCGTTCGCGGTCCGTCTGCGCGGTGCGCTGGACACCGCCGCGCTGCGCGCCGCGACGGAGGACGTGGTCGCCCGGCACGAGGCCCTGCGCACGGTGTTCCCGGTGGCCGGGGGAGTCCCGGTGCAGCGGATCCTGCCGTCCGCGGAGGCGGCGATCGCCTTCGAGACGGTGGACTGCGCACCGGGGCCCGGGGCGGCGGACTACCCGGCCGTACTGGACCGGGCCGCCGCCCGCACCTTCGACCTGGCGGCCGAACTCCCTCTCCGGGTCACGGTCTTCTCACTCGCACCGGACGAGCACGTGCTGCTCGTCGTGCTCCACCACATCGCCGGCGACGGCTGGTCGCTCGGCCCGCTGCTGCGCGACCTGGCCGCCGCCTACCGGGCCCGGCTGGCCGGTGACGCCCCCGACTGGGAGCCGCTGCCGGTCCAGTACGCCGACTACACCCTCTGGCAGCGCGAGCTGCTCGGCGACGAGTCCGACCCGGACAGCCTGATGAGCCGTCAGCTCGACTACTGGAGAGGAGTCCTGTCCGGTCTGCCGGAGGAGCTGGAGCTCCCGGTGGACCGCCCCCGCCCGCCCGCCCCGACCGGTACCGCCGACGCCGTCCCGTTCGCGTACGGCCCCGAACTGCACGCCGCACTGGCCGGCCTGGCGCGCGCACACCGTTCGACCCTGTTCTCCGTCCTCCAGGCCGGCCTGGCCGCCCTGTTCACCCGGCTCGGCGCCGGCAGCGACATCCCGCTCGGCACCGGCGTGGCCGGCCGCTCCGACGAGGCGCTGAACGACCTGGTCGGCTTCTTCGTCAACACCCTCGTCCTGCGCACCGACACCTCCGGCGACCCCTCCTTCGCCGAACTCCTCGGCCGGGTCCGCGAAGCCCAGCTGGACGCCTTCGCGCACCAGGACGTGCCGTTCGAGCGGCTGGTCGAGGAGGTCAACCCGGCCCGCGCGCTCGGCCGCCACCCGCTCTTCCAGACCCTGCTCGTCCTGCAGAACCACGAGGAGGGCGAACTCGGCCTGGCCGGGCTGGAGTCGGCGCCCGAACCGCTCGGCCTGCGGGTCGCCAAGTTCGACCTCAACATCGGCATCACCGAGCGGCACGGCCCGGACGGCGCCCCCGCCGGGCTCACCGGCTCGGTCGAGTACGCGGCCGACCTCTACGACCGGCCCACCGTCACCGCCGTGTTCGAGCGGCTCGGCCGGCTGCTGGCCGCCGCGGCCGCCGACCCCGCGGCGCCGATCGGCAGCCTCGACATCCTCGGCCCCGAGGAGCGCACCCGCCTGCTCGACACCTGGAACACCACCACCGCCCCGGTCCGGACCGGCTCCCTGCCCGAGCTGTTCGAGGAGCGGGCGGCCCGCACGCCGGACGCGGTGGCGCTCGCCCACGACGGCGGCACCGTCGGCTACGCGGAGCTCAACGCCCGCGCCAACCGGCTCGCCCACCACCTGATCGCCCGCGGCGTCGGCCCGGAGAGCCCGGTCGCCCTGCTGATGGAACGCTCGGTCGACCTGGTCGTCGCCACCCTCGCCGTGCTCAAGGCCGGCGGCTGCTACGTCCCGATGCACGCCGGCCTGCCGCCCGAGCGGATGGCCGCCCTGCTCGCCGACACCGGGGCCCCCGTCCTGCTCACCGACCGCGCCGACCCCGGCTTCCCGCACACCGCCGCCGTGGTCCGCCCCGGCGACGGGCACGACGCCCCCGACCACGACCCCGGCCTGCCCGTCCACCCCGACCGGCTCGCCTACGTGATGTTCACCTCGGGCTCCACCGGCACCCCCAAGGGCGTCGCCGTCCGCCACCGCGACGTCGTCGACCTCGCCGCCGACCGCCGCTGGCAGGACGGCCGGCACGAGCGGATCCTGCTGCACTCCCCGCACGCCTTCGACGCCGCCACCTACGAGCTGTGGACGCCCCTGCTGTCCGGCGGCACCGTCGTGATCGCCCCGCCCGGCACCCTGGACGCCGCCGCGCTGCACGCCGTCGCCACCCGGCACGACGTCACCGCCGTCTTCCTCACCAAGGCGCTCTTCGACCTCGTCGCCGAGCAGGCCCCGGAGACCTTCGCCGCCCTGCGCACCGTCTGCACCGGCGGCGAGGCCGCCTCCGGCACCCTGATGCGCCGCGTCCTCGACCGCTGCCCCGACCTGCTGCTCGCCCACGTCTACGGCCCCACCGAGGCCACCACCTTCGCGACCCACCACCACCTCACCGCCGCCGACCTGGCGGGCCCCCGGGCGCCGATCGGCCTGCCGCTCGACAACATGCGCGCCCACGTCCTGGACGCCCGGCTGCAGCCCGTCCCGCCCGGCGTCCCCGGCGAGCTGTACGTGGCCGGCGCCGGCCTGGCCCGCGGCTACTGGCGGCGCCCCGCGCTGACCGCCGAACGCTTCGTCGCCGACCCCTTCACGCCGGGGGAGAGGATGTACCGCACCGGCGACCTGGTCCGCCGCCGCGCCGACGACGGCGCGATCGAGTTCCTCGGCCGGATCGACGGCCAGGTCAAGCTCCGCGGCTTCCGGATCGAGCTCGGCGAGATCGAGGCCGTGCTCTCCCGCCACCCCGCCGTCCGGCAGGTCATCGTGATCGCCCGCGAGGACCGCCCCGGCGACACCCGGCTGGTCGGCTACTGCGCCGCCACCCCGGACGACCCGGCCGGACTCGCCGCCGAAATACGGCAGTTCGCCGCCGCGACGCTCCCCGCCTACATGGTCCCGTCCGCCGTCGTGGTCCTCCCCGCCCTGCCGCTCAACGCCAACGGCAAGGTCGACCGCCGCGCCCTGCCCGCCCCCGACCTCGGCGCCGACACGGCCGGCCGGCCTCCGCGCGACGACCGCGAGCGCACGCTCTGCGCGCTCTTCGGCGAGATCCTCGGCATCGACGACATCACCATCGACGACGACTTCTTCGAACTCGGCGGCCACTCCCTGCTCGCCACCCGCCTGGTCGGACGCGCCCGCGCCGAACTCGGCGCCGAACTCGCCATCGGCGACCTCTTCCAGGCCCCCACCGTCGCCGCCCTCGCCGCCCGCCTCGCCACCGCTACCGCCGGGGCCGACGGGACGGGCGGGACCGGCACCGACGCCACCGGCCCCGCCCGGCCCGCACTGCGCCCCGCGGAGCGCCCCGAGCACCTGCCGCTCTCCTTCGCCCAGCGCCGCCTCTGGTTCCTCGGCCAGGCCGAGGGCCCCACCGCCACCTACAACGTCACCCTCGCCCTGCGGCTGACCGGCCCGCTCGACCCGGCCGCCCTCGAAGCCGCCCTCGGCGACGTCGTCGAGCGGCACGAGGCGCTGCGCACCGTCTTCGGCGAGCACGACGGCGTCCCGTACCAGCGCGTGCTGCCCGCGCCGCCCGCCGCGCTGCTCACCGTCACCGACCGCCCCGTCGAGGAGCTCACCGGCCACACCTTCGACCTGGCCGCCGACGTGCCGCTGCACGCCTACCTGCGGCCCGACGGCCCGGACGAGCACGTCCTGCTGCTGGTCATGCACCACATCGCCAGCGACGGCTGGTCGCTGCGGCCGCTCTTCCGCGACCTCGCCGACGCCTACACGGCCCGGCTCGGCGGCGAACGGCCGGTCCTGGAGCCGCTGCCGGTCCAGTACGCCGACCACACCCTCTGGCAGCGCGAGCTGCTCGGCTCCGACACCGACCCGCAGAGCCTGCTCTCCCGCCAACTCGCCTACTGGCGCGGCGCGCTGGCCGGCCTGCCGGACGAGCTGCCGCTCCCCGCGGACCGCCCCCGCCCGCCGGTCGCCGGCCACCGCGGCGACGTCGTCCCGCTGGAGCTGGACGCCGCCCTGCACACCCGGCTGACCGCCCTGGCCGCCGAGCACGGGGTCACCCTGTTCATGGTGCTCCAGGCCGCCTACGCCACCCTGCTGCACCGCTTCGGCGCCGGCGACGACCTGCCGATCGGCACGCCGCTGGCCGGCCGGCTCGACCCGGCCCTCGACGACCTGGTCGGCTTCTTCGCGAGCACCCTGGTGCTGCGCACCGACCTCGCCGGCCGCCCCACCTTCGCGGAGCTGCTGGCCCGGGTCCGGGAGGCCGACCTGGCCGCCTACGCGCACCAGGACGTCCCGTTCGAGCGCCTGGTCGAGGAACTGAACCCGGCCCGCTCGCTGGCCCGGCACCCGCTCTTCCAGGTGATGATCGCCTTCGACAACACCACCGGCGGGGGCGGCCCCGAGTTCCCCGGCACCCGCACCGCGTACGAGCCGCTCGGCCTGCCGACCACCGCCTTCGACCTCACCCTCAACCTCTCCGAGCGCCACCTCCCGGACGGCACCCCGGCCGGGCTGGAGGGCGGCCTGGAGTTCGCCACCGACCTCTTCGACCCGGCCACCGCGCAGCGGCTCGCCGCCGCCCTCACCGCGATCCTGACCCAGGCCGCCGACCACCCGGACCGCCCGGTCGCCGAGCTGGACGTGCTCGGCGAGGCCGGCCGGGCGGCGCCGGCCGGCTGGCACGGCGCCGTCCGCCCCGGGGCCGACGTCCTCGTCCCGGCCGCCTTCGAGGCGCAGGCGGCCCGTACCCCGGAGCTCACCGCGCTGGTCTTCCGGGACACCCGGCTGACGTACGCCGAACTGAACGCCCGCGCCAACCGCCTCGCCCACGGCCTGCTGGCCGCCGGAGTCGGCCCGGAGTCGGTGGTCGCCCTCGCGATGCCCCGCTCGGCCGAGTCGGTGGTCGCCCTGCTCGCCGTCCTCAAGGCCGGTGCGGCCTTCCTGCCGCTGGACGCCGACCACCCCCGCGACCGGATCGCCCACATGCTGGCCGACGCCCGCCCGGCGGCCGTCCTCACCACCGACGGCTGGCGGCTGCCCGAGGTCCTGGCGGGCCTGCCCGTCCTGCCCGCCGACCCCGGGGCGTGGGCCGACCGGCCCGCCGGCGACCTTCCGGCCACGGCCGGCCCGGAACACGCCGCCTACGTCATCTACACCTCCGGCTCCACCGGCCTCCCCAAGGGCGTCGTGGTCCGCCACGCCGGCTTCGCCAACCTGCTCGGCTTCCACCGCACCGAGACCATTGCCGTGGCCGAACGGGCCCGCCCCGGGCGGCGGTTCACCTTCGCCCAGACCGCCTCGCTGTCCTTCGACACGGCACTGGAGGCGGTGCTCTGGATGGTCGCCGGCCACGAACTCCACGTGCTGGACGACGACCTGCGCCGCGACGCCGCCGCCGTCGTCCGCCACCTCGCGCGCACCGGCGCCGACATCCTCGACATCACCCCCGGCCACGCCGAACGGCTCGTCGAGGAGGGCCTGCTCACCACCTGCCCGCCCACACTGGTGATGGTCGGCGGCGAGGCCGTCGGCCAGTCGCTCTGGACCGCCCTCGCCGCCGCCCCCGACACCGCCGTCCTCAACGTGTACGGGCCCACCGAGTGCACCGTCGACGCGCTGTTCCACCCGGTCACCGCCGACGACCGGCCGCTGATCGGCCGCCCGTTGCCCAACCTCCGCGCGTACGTCCTCGACGGGAACCTCAACCCGGTGCCCGTCGGGGTCCCCGGTGAGCTGTACCTGGCCGGAGTGGGCCTGGCCCGCGGCTACCTCGGCCGCCCGGCCCTGACCGCCGAACGCTTCGTCGCCGACCCCTTCGGCGCGGACCCCAGCGGCGCGGACCCCTCCGGCGGAGGGGAGAGGATGTACCGCACCGGCGACCTCGCCCGCCGCCGCCCGGACGGTGCGGTCGAGTACCTGGGCCGCACCGACCACCAGGTCAAGGTGCGCGGCTTCCGGATCGAGCCCGGCGAGATCGAGGCCACCCTCACCGCCCACCCCGACGTCCTCCAGGCCGCCGTGCTGCCGCGCCAGGACGGCACGGCCGGCACCCGGCTGGTCGCCTACCTGGTCGGCACGCCGCGGCTCGACCCGGCCGCGCTGCGCGCCCACGCCGCCGCGACCCTGCCCGACTACATGATCCCGGCGGCCCTCGTGGTCCTGGACGCACTGCCGCTCAACGTCAACGGCAAGCTCGACCGGGCCGCCCTGCCCGCCCCCGACTTCGCCGCCGCGACCGGCGGCCGGGCCGCCCGCACGGCCCGCGAGGAGATCCTCTGCGGGCTCTTCGCCGAGGTCCTCGGCCTGCCGGAGGTCTCCGTCGACGACGACTTCTTCGCCCTCGGCGGCCACTCGCTGCTCGCCACCAAGCTGCTCAGCCGGGTCCGTTCGGCGCTCGGCGCCGAGCTGGGCATCCGCGACGTCTTCGAAGCACCGACCGTCGCGGGCCTGGACCGCCGGCTGGACGGCTCCGGCGCCCGCCCCGCCCCGACCGCCGGCGACCGCCCGGAGCGGCTGCCGCTCTCCTTCGCCCAGCAGCGGCTCTGGCTGATCGACCGGATGGAGGGGCCCAGCGCCCTCTACAACATGCCGCTCGCCCTGCGCCTCACCGGCGCACTGGACCGGGCCGCGCTCACCGCCGCCCTCGGCGACCTGGTCGCCCGGCACGAGAGCCTGCGCACCGTCATCGCCGAGCACGACGGCGAGCCCCACCAGCGGATCCTCGCCCCCGCCGGAACCCCCCTCGCGGTCGAACTCCTCGACTGCGCGGCCGACGCCGTCGACGCCGAGGTCGACCGGGCCGCCCGCCGCCCCTTCGACCTGGCCGCCGAGCCGCCCGTCCGCGTCACCCTGCTCCGGGTCGCCCCCGAGGACCACGTGCTGGTGGTCGCACTGCACCACATCGCCGGCGACGGCTGGTCGATGGGCCCGCTGCTGCGCGACCTCGCCGGGGCCTACGCCGCCCGGCGCGACGGCACGGCGCCCGACTGGGAGCAACTCCCGGTCCAGTACGCCGACTACGCCCTCTGGCAGCGCGAGCTGCTCGGCGACGAGAGCGACCCAGGGAGCCTCGCCGCCCGCCAACTCGCCTACTGGCGCGAGACCCTGGCCGGGATCCCGGAGGAGATCGCACTCCCGGTCGACCGCCCGCGCGGCGCCCGCGCCGACCACCGCGGCGACCGGGTGGCACTGACCCTCGACGCCGGACTCCACCGGGCGCTGGCCGAGTTGTCGCGGGAGAACCGCGTCACCCTGTTCATGACCCTGCAGGCCGCGCTGGCCGCGCTGCTCACCCGGCTCGGCGCCGGCACCGACGTGCCGATCGGCTCGGTCGTCGCCGGCCGCTCCGACGAGGCGCTGGACGAGCTGGTCGGCTTCTTCGTCAACACCCTCGTGCTGCGCACCGACACGTCCGGCGACCCGAGCTTCGCCGAGCTCCTCGGCCGGGTCCGGGAGACCGGCCTCGGCGCCTACGCGCACCAGGACGTGCCGTTCGAGCGCCTGGTCGAGGAGCTCAACCCGGCCCGCTCGCTGGCCCGCCACCCGCTCTTCCAGGTCGCGATGGTCCTGCAGTCCAACGCGGAGGCCGAGTCGGAGCTGGCCGGCCTGCGGACCGAGGCGCTGCCGGCCGGCACCGGCGTCGCCAAGTTCGACCTGAACGTGACGCTGGAGGAGTTCTTCGGCCCTGACGGTGCGCCCGCCGGACTGGACTGCGCGATCGACTACGCCACCGACCTGTTCGACCGGGAGACCGTCGAGTCGATCGCCGCCCGCTTCGGCCGGCTGCTGGCCGCCGTGACCGCGCGGCCCGGCGAGCGGATCGGCCGGGCCGACCTGCTCGGCGACGGCGAGCGCGCCGAACTCCTCGGCGGCGACCGGCCGCTGCCCGCCGACCGGCCGCTCGTCCCGGCCGCCTTCGAGGCGCAGGCGGCCCGCACGCCGGAGCTCACCGCGCTGGTCTTCCGGGACACCCGGCTGACGTACGCCGAGCTCGACGCCCGCGCCAACCGCCTCGCGCACGGCCTGGCCGCGGCCGGCATCGGCCGGGAGTCGCTGGTCGCGCTGGCCCTGCCCCGCTCGGCGGGGACGGTCGTCGCCCAGCTCGCCGTCCTCAAGGCCGGTGCGGCCTTCCTCCCGCTGGACGCCGACCACCCCCTCGACCGCACCGCCGGGGTGCTGGCCGACGCCCGCCCCGCGGTCGTCCTCACCGACGCGGCCTGGCCGCTGCCGGAGGCCCTGGACGGCCTCCCGCAGCTCCGCACCGACGAGGAA
Source organism: Kitasatospora sp. NPDC042419 (assembly GCF_056437345.1). NCBI lineage: Bacteria > Bacillati > Actinomycetota > Actinomycetes > Kitasatosporales > Streptomycetaceae > Kitasatospora > Kitasatospora sp. NPDC042419. Next base: position 30,274 of record NZ_JBWKAW010000027.1, on the reverse strand, counting down.
CTGTGGGCGGGGCAGCCCGCCGACGCCCTCCCCGTCCGGATCGGCCCGGCCGACGCCGCCTACGTCATCCACACCTCCGGCTCCACCGGCCGCCCCAAGGGCGTGGTGGTGAGCCACGGCTCCATCGCCGCCCTGCTGGCCTCGCACCGCGCCGGGACCTTCGCCGGCTCCGAGCGGCGGCACGGCCGGATCCGGGCCGCCCTGACCGCCTCGCTCTCCTTCGACGCCTCCTGGGACAGCCTGCTCTGGATGGTCGCCGGCCACGAGCTGCACCTGATCGACGACGACCTGCGCCGCGACCCGGCCGCCCTGGTCCGGCACTTCCGCGCGACGGGCGTCGACGCCGTCAACGTCACCCCCAGCTACGCCGAACAGCTCATCGCCGAGGGCCTGTTGGACGAGCCGGCGCCGCGCGTGCTGCTGCTCGGCGGCGAGGCCGTCGGCCAGTCCCTGTGGACCAGGCTGCGCGGGACCCCCGGCACCACCGTGCTCAACCTGTACGGGCCCACCGAGTCCACCGTCGACGCCCTGATCCAGCCCTTCGCCGACTCGGAGCGCCCGTCCCTGGGCCGGACCGTGCCCGGGACCAGGGCCTACGTCCTCGACGGGCAGCTGAACCCGGTGCCCGTCGGGGTCCCCGGCGAGCTGTACCTGGCCGGGGCGGGCCTGGCCCGCGGCTACCTCGGCCGCCCGGCCCTGACCGCCGAACGCTTCGTCGCCGACCCCTTCGTCGCGGACTCCTCCGGCGCGGACCCCTCCGGCGCGGAACCATCCGGCGCAGGGGAGAGGATGTACCGCACCGGCGACCTCGTCCGCCGCACCCGCGACGGCCGGGTCGAGTACCTGGGCCGCACCGACGACCAGGTCAAGGTGCGCGGCTTCCGGATCGAGCCCGGCGAGGTCGAGCAGGTGCTGGCGCGGCACGAGGCCGTCCGCCAGGCCGTGGTCACCCTGCACGAGGCCGCGGACGGCGACCGCCGCCTGGTCGCCCACTGCGCGACGGTCGCCTCCGGGGCGGCGGCCGACCCCGCTGCCTCGGCCGCTTCCGGCGTCGAACTCGCCCTCGAACTGCGCCGGTTCGCCGCCGAGTCGCTGCCCGCCCACATGGTCCCGGCCGCCGTCGTCACCCTCGACGCACTGCCGCTGACCGCCAGCGGCAAGATCGACCGCCGCGCCCTGCCCGCCCCGGACTTCGGGCTCTTCGCCGGCGGCCGGGCCGCCCGGACCGCCCGCGAGGAACTGCTCTGCGGCCTCGTCGCCGAAGTCCTCGGGCTGGCTACCGTCTCGATCGACGACGACTTCTTCGCCCTCGGCGGTCACTCGCTGCTCGCCATGAAGCTGGTCAGCCGCGTCCGCACCGTGCTCGGCGCGGAGTTGGGCATCCGGGACGTCTTCGAGGCGCCGACCGTCGCCGGCCTGGACCGGCGGCTGGACGGCTCGGGCGCCCGGCTCGCGCTGACGGCCGGCGAGCGCCCGGAGCGGTTGCCGCTCTCCTTCGCCCAGCAGCGGCTCTGGCTGATCGACCGGATGGAGGGCCCGAGCGCCCTCTACAACCTCCCGATCGCCCTGCGCCTCACCGGGCCGCTCGACCCGGCGGCCCTCGAAGCCGCCCTCGGCGACCTGGTCGCCCGGCACGAGAGCCTGCGCACGCTCGTCGTCGAGCAGGACGGCGAGCCGCGCCAGCGGATCCTCGCCGCCGCCGAGGCCCGCGTCCCGTTCGAGCACCGCCCCGCCCCGCCCGTCGACCCCGTCGACCCAGCCGACCTCGCGACCGACCTCGCCGCCTGCGCCGCGGTCCCGTTCGACCTCGCCACCGACCTGCCGGTCCGCGCCCACCTCCTCCCGGTCGCCCCGGACGAGCACCTGCTCGTCCTCGTCCTCCACCACATCGCCGGCGACGGCTGGTCGATGGGCCCGCTGCTGCGCGACCTCGCCGGGGCCTACGCCGCCCGGCGCGACGGCGCGGCGCCCGACTGGGAGCAACTCCCGGTCCAGTACGCCGACTACGCCCTCTGGCAGCGCGAGCTGCTCGGCGACGAGAGTGACCCCGGGAGCCTCGCCGCCCGCCAACTCGCCTACTGGCGCGAGAAGCTGGCCGGGATCCCGGAGGAGATCGCACTCCCGGTCGACCGCCCCCGGCGCGCCGACAGCGGCCACCGCGGGGACCGCGTCGTCCTCCCGATGGGCGCCGAACTCCACCGGGCACTGGTCGAGTTGTCGCGCGAGCACCGGGTCACGATGTTCATGACCCTGCAGGCGGGCCTGGCCGCGCTGCTCACCCGGCTCGGCGCCGGCACCGACGTGCCGATCGGCTCGGTCGTCGCCGGCCGCACCGACGAGGCGCTGGACGAGCTGGTCGGCTTCTTCGTCAACACCCTGGTCCTGCGCACCGACACCTCCCCCCGGTCCACCGGGGACGCCCCTCCCGGCGGCCCGACCTTCGCCGAGCTGCTCCACCGGGTCCGGGAGACCCAGCTCGACGCCCACGCCCACCAGGACGTGCCGTTCGAGCGCCTGGTCGAGGAGCTCAACCCCGCCCGCTCGCTGGCCCGCCACCCGCTCTTCCAGGTGATGCTGCTGCTCCAGGGCGGCACCCCGGGCGGGGCCGGCGACGCACCGCTCGACCTGGCCGGACTGCCGGCCGCCGTCGAACCGGTCGGCGGGTACGAGGCCAAGTTCGACCTCTCCGTCGGGATGGGGGAGTCCTTCGACGACGACGGTGCGCCCGCCGGACTGGAGTGCGCGATCGACTTCGCCACCGACCTGTTCGACCGGGAGACCGTCGAGTCGATCGCCGTCCGCTTCGGCCGGCTGCTCGCCGCGGTGGCCGCCCGCCCCGAGCTGCCGATCGGCCGGGTCGACCTGCTCTCCGCCGCGGAGCGCGTCGAACTCCTCGCCGGCGGCGAAGCGCTGCCGTCCGAGGTGCCGCTGCTGCCCGCCGCCTTCGAGAGCCAGGCGGCCCGCACGCCGGACGCGACCGCGCTGGTCGCCGGGGAGACCAGGCTGACCTTCGCCGAACTCGACGCCCTCGCCGACCGCCTGGCCCACCGCCTGGTCGCGGCGGGCGCAGGACCGGACTCGCCGGTCGCCCTGGCACTGCCGCGCTCCGCCGAGACGGTGGTCTCCCTGCTCGCCGTCCTCAAGTCCGGCGCCGCCTCCCTCCCGCTGGACGCCGAGTACCCGGCCGACCGGACCGCCGCGATGCTGGCCGACGCCGCGCCCGCCCTCGTCCTCACCGACGACCGCTGGCCGCTGCCCGAGCTGCTGGACGGCCTGCCCGCCCTCCGCCCCGGCCCGGTGGACGGCGCCGCCGCCGCCCGTGCGGTCGCCGACCGGGAAGCCGCCCGCGCGACGGGCGACGGGACGGGTGCCGCAACGGGCGACGGGACGGGTGCCGACAGCGGCCCCGCCCCCCGCCCCGCCGCCCGCGCCACCGCCGGGGACACCGCCTACGTGGTCTACACCTCCGGCTCCACCGGCCGCCCCAAGGGCGTGCAGGTCGAACACGGCTCGATCGCGGCCCTGCTCGCCTCCCACCGCTCCCCGACCGGCCCGATCGGCGCGGCGGAGCGGTCCCACGGCCGCCTGCGCGTCGCCCTCACCGCCTCGCTCTGCTTCGACGCCTCCTGGGACGGCCTGCTCTGGATGGTCGCCGGCCACGAACTGCACCTGATCGGCGACGAGGTCCGCCGCGACGCCGCCGCCCTCGTGCGGCACCTCCGGACCGAGGGCGTCGGCGTCCTGGAAGTCACCCCCTCCTACGCCGAACAGCTCCTGGACGAGGGCCTGTTGGACGAGCCGGCGCCGCGCGTGGTGCTGCTCGGCGGCGAGGCCGTCGGCCAGTTCCTGTGGACCAGGCTGCGCGGGACCCCCGGCACCACCGCGCACAACCTGTACGGCCCCACCGAGTCCACCGTCGACGCGCTCGCCCAGCCCTTCGCCGACACCGACCGCCCCGCGCTGGGCCGGACCGTCCTCGGCACCCGGGCCTACGTCCTCGACGGGCAGCTGAACCCGGTGCCCGTCGGGGTCCCCGGCGAGCTGTACCTGGCCGGGGCGGGCCTGGCCCGCGGCTACCTCGGCCGCCCGGCCCTGACCGCCGAACGCTTCGTCGCCGACCCCTTCGTCGCGGACCCCAGCGGCGCGGAACCATCCGGCGCAGGGGAGAGGATGTACCGCACCGGCGACCTCGTCCGCCGCACCCGCGACGGCCGGGTCGAGTACCTGGGCCGCACCGACCAGCAGATCAAGATCCGCGGCTTCCGGGTCGAACCGGGCGAGATCGAGCACGTGCTGACCCGCCACCCGCGCGTCCTCGCCGCCACCGTGACGGCCCGCGAGGATGCCGCCGCCGGCCCCCGGCTGGTCGCCTACGTGGTCGCCGACGACCAGTCGCCCGACCCGCGTGACCTGCCCGACCTGCCCGACCCGCTCGACCCGGCCGAACTGCGCGCCTTCGCCGCCGAGTCGCTGCCCGCCCACATGGTCCCGGCCGCGTTCGTCACCCTCGACGCCCTGCCCCTGACCGCGAGCGGCAAGGTGGACCACCGGGCCCTCCCCGCCCCGGACTTCGCCGCCTCGCCCACCGGCCGCCCGCCCCGCACCCCGCGCGAGGAGCTGCTCTGCGGCCTCTTCGCCGAGGTCCTCGGACTGCCCGGGGTCTCCGTCGACGACGGCTTCTTCGACCTCGGCGGCCACTCGCTGCTCGCCATGAGGCTGCTCGGCCGGATCCGCACCGCGCTCGGCGCCGACCTCGGCATGCGGGCCCTCTTCGAGGCCCCCACCGTGGCCGGGCTGGCCCGCCGCCTCGACGCGGCGGACGCCCCGACGGCCGCCACTGCCACCGCCGCCACCACCCGCACCACCGGCGCAGGCGCCCCGGACCGGCCGGCGGGCGCGGACGCCCTCGACGTCCTGCTCCCGCTGCGCGCCGGCGGCACCAAGGAGCCGCTGTTCTGCGTCCACCCCGCCGCCGGCATCAGCTGGGTCTACTCCGGCCTGCTGCGCCACCTCGGCCCCGACCGCCCGGTCTACGGCCTCCAGGCCCGCGGCCTGCACGGCGGCTCCCCGGCCGCCGTCACCGAGATCGCCGAGGACTACGTGCGCGAGCTGCGGGCCGTCCAGCCCGAGGGCCCGTACCACCTGCTCGGCTGGTCCTTCGGCGCGGTCGTCGCCCAGGCGATGGCCGTCCGGATCCAGGCCGACGGCGCCGAGGTCGCCCTGCTGGCCCTGCTCGACGGAGCGCCGGCCGACCAGGCCCGGCACGCCGACGCCCCGCCGTCCGACGAGCCCGTCGACACCCTCGCCGAGCTGCTCGTCTCGCTCGGCTACGACCCGGCCGACGGACGCGGCCAGGCCGACCTCACCGAGCTGCTCGGCGAGGCCGCCGGCATCCTGCCCGACGTCTTCGAACACCACCGCAAGCTCATGGCCGAACACGTGCCGGACCGCTACCGGGGCGACGCCCTCTTCTTCGGCGCCACCCTCGACAAGCCGGCGGACTGGCCCTACGAGGCGGCCTGGCGGCCGTACGTGGACGGCCGCGTCACGCTCCACCGCGTCGCCTGCGAGCACGGCGCCATGACACAGCCCGAACCCGTCGCACGGATCGCCGCCGTGCTGGCCCAGAAGCTTGGAGAGTGACCCGTCATGACCACTGTCTCCGCCCCGCCGCCGCCCGTGGCGGACCAGCCGGACAAGGGCCGCAGGAGCCGCTGGGGCCTCTGGGCGCAGGGCGACTTCCGCAAGCTCTGGATCGGTGAGACGACCAGCGGGCTCGGCACCGCCGTCGGCAACGTCGCCCTCGCCCTGGTGGCCGTCGTCACCCTCGACGCCTCCCCGTTCATGGTCGGCGTGCTGACCGCCTCCGCCTGGGTGCCGTGGCTCTTCCTCGGCCTGCTGGCCGGTGCCTGGGTGGACCGCTGGCCCCGGCTGAAGGTGATGCTGGTCTGCGACCTGCTGCTGCTGGCGCTGTTCGGCAGCGTGCCGGTGGCCGGCTGGTTCGACGTCCTGACCATGGGCCAGCTGGTGGCGGTCGCGCTGCTGGCCGGCGCGGTCAAGGTGTTCTTCTCCACCGCGTACGGAGCCGTGCTGCCCGCCCTGGTCGCCAAGGACGACCTGCTGGAGGCCAACGTCAAGCTGCGCTCCGGGGACTCCGCGGCGGAGATCGCCGGGCCCGGCCTGGCCGGCCTGCTCTCGCAGGTGTTCGGCGCGGCCAGCGGGCTGCTCGCCGACTCGGTCACCTACCTGGTGTCGGCGCTCTGCGTGGGCACCATCCGGGTCCAGGAGACGCCGCCGCCGGTCTCCGAACGGCGCGGCATCCTGAAGGAGATCGGCGAGGGCGTCCGCTTCCTGGCGCACGACCCGTACCTGCGGACGCTGGCGGTCTTCGGCGCCGTCGGCAACCTCGGGCTCAACGGCATCCAGGCGGTGCAGACGGTCTTCCTGGTCCGCAGCGTGGGGGTGACGCCCGGCGGGATCGGCCTGGTCTTCGCGGTGGTGTCGATCGGCGGCCTGGCCGGCGCGGCGCTGGCGGGCCGGATCGCCCGGCGGTTCGGCACGGCGCGCGGGCTGCTGCTCTGCGAGCTGGTCGCCGCGCCCTTCATCCTGCTGCTGCCGCTCGCCGGTGAGCAACTGCCGCTCGCGGCGAGCGCCGTCGCCTGGTCGGTCGCGGTCTGCGGAGTGGTCGCCGGGAACGTGATCGCCGGCAGTTTCTACCAGTCGTACTGCCCGCCGGCGATGATCGGCCGGATCCGGGCCAGCGCCTCGACCGTCAACTTCAGCGCCATCCCGGTGGGCGCGCTGCTCGGCGGCTGGCTGGGCGAGGTGCTCGGCGCCCGCACCACCATCTGGATCATGGCGGGCGTGCTGCTGTCGGCCGGTGCGGTGCTGCTGGCCGGCCCGTTGCGCGGCCTGCGGAACTTCCCCGAGCGGCCGGCGTCCTCCTGACCCCGGCCCCACCTCCCCACCTCCCCCCAGCTCCTTTCCCTCACCCTCCTCCCTCACCTTCCCGGAGCCCCGCCATGACCCGCCCCGCCGTGACCCGCCCCGCCGTGACCCGCACCGCCGTGACCCGCACCGCCCGCCCGCGCCGCTACCTGATGTGCCGCCCGACCCACTTCGAGGTCAGCTACACCATCAACCCGTGGATGGACCCGGCCAAGCCGGTCGACACCGGCCTCGCCGTCGCCCAGTGGGAGCGGCTGTACGAGCTCTACGCCGACCTCGGCCACCGCGTCGACCTGATCGACCCGCTGCCCGGCCTGCCCGACATGGTGTACGCGGCGAACGGCGCGACCGTCGTCGACGGCCGGGTCCTCGGCGCCCGGTTCCGCAACGTCGAGCGCGCCGCCGAGGGTCCGGCCTACCTGGAGTGGTTCCGCGCCAACGGCTTCACCACGCACGACCCGGAGCACGTCAACGAGGGGGAGGGCGACCTGCTGCTGACGGGGAGCCACCTGCTGGCCGGCCGGGGCTTCCGCAGCGTCTCCGCCGGGCACGCCGAGGCGCAGGAGTTCCTCGGCCGGCCGGTGATCGGCCTGGACCTCGTCGACCCGCGCTTCTACCACCTCGACACCGCACTGAGCGTGCTCGACGGCGACGAGGTCATGTACTACCCGGGGGCGTTCTCGGCGGGCAGCCGGGCGGTGCTGCGGAGGCTGTTCCCGGACGCGGTGCTGGTGGAGGAGGCGGACGCCGAGGTGTTCGGGCTCAACGCGATGAGCGACGGCCTGAACGTGGTGCTGCCGGAGGCCGCGACCGGGGTGGCGGACCGGCTGCGGGAGCGCGGCTTCCGGCCGATCGGGGTCGACCTCTCGGAGCTGTTCAAGGGCGGCGGCAGCGTGAAGTGCTGCACCCTGGAGATCCGCCCGTAGCGGGGCGGCCCCTGCTGGGCCTCCTGCTGGGCCCCTGTTGGGCCCTGTTGGGGCCGGGCCCGTTCGACACCCGGATCAACGACGGCGATCGACGCACGGTGCTCGTGCGTCGATCTGCCGTTGAACGGGTCTTGCCATGCTGATCCCGTCAGCCCGGAAAACCCCTTCCCACCAGGGAAGACGTCCCAGGGAGCAGTCATGGCGAAGCGTTCGAACCCCCGCACCGTCCGGATCCGCCTGGCCGCCGCGGGCCTCGGCCTGGCGATCGCCCTCGGCGCGGCCGGCACGGCGATGGCCGACGGCGCGGCCGGCGCGGGCCAGGGCGGGGTGGTCACCACCCCGACCCCGACCCCCACCCCGACCCCCACCGACGGCGGCGGCCACGGCGACTGGAACAGCACCGGCTCCTGAGCCCGGTACCGGGCCCCGATCCGGCCCGCTCCCGTCGAGCAGAACCGTTTCTGCAGAACCGCCGCCCCGCCGCCGTCCTCACGGATCCGCGGCCCCCGGGACACCCGGAATCCACAGGACCCCCGGTACCCACGGACCGCCCGGCACCCCCGGAACCCCGGGGACCCGCAGGACCCCCGGGCTCCGGAACGCCCCCGCCCGCAGGCCCGATACCCCACCGACCGGCCGGCTCACGGATCCACCAGCGCGAACGCCGGCTCCGCGAGCAGCTCCGCCACCTCGGCGGCCTCCGGCAGCCCCAGCCGGCCGAAGATCTCGAACGCCTGCCGGAGCCTGGCGCCCGCCTCGGCCCCGCGCCCGAGGTCGGCCAGCGAGCGTCCCAGCACCACCAGCGCCTGCGCCTGGTCGCGTTCCGCCCCCAGCTCCTCGCAGAGCGCCAGCGCCTGCCCGGCGTGGTCCAGCGCCTCGTCGGCCCGGCCGAGCGAGCGCAGACTGTCCGCCAGCCGGTAGCGCGCATGCGCCGCCCGGTCCCGCAGACCGGCCCCGACCGCCACCGCCAGGCACTCGCCGAACCAGGTGACCGCCTCCTCGTGCCGCCCCAGCGCGTGCAGCGCCAGCCCCAGCACGTACAGGGTGTACGCCCGCCCCGGGTCGTCCTGCCGGGTGCGCAGCTCGGCCAGCACCTCGTGGCAGATCGCCACCGCCTCGTCCGCCCGACCGCTGCGGACCCGCGCCAGCGCGGCGTTCACCGTCGTCACCAGCGCGCCGGAGCGGTGCCCCAGTTCGTTGGCCAGCAGCAGTGCCTCGTCGTAGAGGTCCACCGCCTCGTCGTAGCGGCTGAGGAACTGGCAGATCAACCCGAGGTCGTTGAGCGCCTGACGGAGGATCACCGTGTCCCCGGCGGCCCGTGCCGCGCCGGACGCCTGCCGGGCGGCCGCCTCGGCCGCGTCCAGCCGGGTCGCGGCGAGGGCGACGTTGCCGCGCAGGAAGTGCGCCCGCCCCTCGGCCCGGACGTCCCGGTGCCGGGCCGCCGCCTCGGCCAGTGCGTCGGCGGTGGCGGCCAGCTGACGGCTCGGCGGGGTGAGGACGAACGGGGTGAGTGCGATCAGCAGGTCGATCGCGGCCCGCAGCGCCGGCCCGTCCGGCCCGCCGCCATCGGTCGCACCGCCGCCATCGGTCGCACCGCCAACTGCCGCGGACCCTCCCGCCGCGCCGCCTCCCGCCGCGGAAGCCCCCGCGCGCGCCGCTACCTGGGCCGCCAGTGCCACCGCACCCGCCCGCTCCGCCGTCGCCCACTCCCGGGCCGCGTCCCGCCCGGCGAGCGGGACGCCGGGGGAGCGGGCCGGGCCGAGCGCGCCGGCCGCCGGATCACCCGGCACCGCGTGCTGGAACGCCGTGCACGCGGTGGCCAGCAGGTGGTCCAGCAGACGGTCCCGGGCGGCCACCGCCTCCCCGCTGTCCCCGTCCGGCTGCGCGCCCTCCACCGGCCGCCGCCGGGCGAACGCCCGCAGCAGGTCGTGGTACCGGTACCGGCCCGGGAACGGCGACTCCACCATCGCCACGTCCACCAGCGCCTCCAGCAGGTCCTCGGCGTCGTACTCGTCGAGGTCCAGCAGCGCGGCGGCCGCGGCCAGGCCGATGTCCGGCCCGTCCACCGAGGCGACCAGCCGGAACGCCCGCGCCTGGTCGGCGGTCAGCTGGCGGTAGCTCAGTTCGAAGGCCGCCGCGACCGCGAGGTCCCCGATCCGCAGCTCGTCGATCCGCCGCCGCTCGACCTGGAGCCGGCGGCTGAGCGTCTCCACCGTCCAGCCGGGCCGGGCGGCCAGTCGGGCGGCCACGATCCGGACCGCGAGCGGCAGGTAGCCGCAGGCCACCACCAGCTCCAGCGCCGCCTCCCGCTCGGCGGCCAGCCGCTCCGCGCCGATGGTGCGGCCGAGCAGGTCCAGCGCCTCGGCGGGCTGGAACACGTCCAGGTCGACCTGCACGGTGGCGGGCAGCCCGGCCGGCCGGGTGCGCCCGGTGGTGAGCACCGCGCAGCCCACCGCGCCCGGCAGCAGCGGCCGGATCTGCGCGGCGTCCTTGGCGTTGTCCAGCACCAGCAGCAGCCGCCGCCCGTCCACCACCGAGCGGAACAGTGCCGAGCGGGCGTCCAGCCCGTCCGGGACGGCGTCGGCCGCCACGCCGAGCGCCACCAGGAACCCGCTGAGCACCGCCTCCGGATCGGCCGGGACGGGGTCGGAGCCCCGCAGGTCCACGTACAGCTGGCCGTCCGGGTAGGCGTCCCGGACGCGGTGCGCGACGTGCAGGGCCAGCGCGGTCTTGCCGACCCCGCCCATGCCGACCACCGTCGCGATCACCAGCGCCTGCGCGGTGGGCGCGCCGAGCGCCCCGTCCAGCACCCCGACCGGCGCCGTCCGCCCGGTGAAGTCGGCGGCGTCCGGCGGCAGCTGCGCCGGCCGGGGCGGCGGAGCGGCCGGCCGGGCCGCCCCGCGGTCCTCGGCCGGCTCCTCCCGCCGGCCCGCCTCGGCCTCGGGGGCCTCCGGCCCGGCGCCCGCCGCGGGCGCCACGACGGCCACGGCCGCCGGCTCCGGTGCGGCGGGTGCGGCCAGCGCGGGGTCCCCCTCCAGGATCCGCCGGTGCAGCTGCTCCAGTTCGGCGCCCGGCCCGACACCCAGCTCCGCGAGGAAGAGTTGCCGGACGCCCCGGAACACCGCCAGCGCGTCCGCCTGCCGCCCGGCCTGGTACAGGGCGCGCATCAGCAGCCCGTACGCCCGCTCGTGCAGCGGGTGTTCGGTGGTGAGGGCGGTCAGCTCCGGGATGCAGCGCGAGTAGCGGCCGAGCCCGAGGTCGAGGCCGATCCGCTCCTCCAGGAGGGTCAGCCGCAGTTCGTCCAGCCGCTGCCGGTGCCGCTCCGCGAACGGTCCGGGGATGCCGGCCAGCGGCTCGCCCTGCCACAGTTCCAGCGCCTGGTTGAGCAGGTCGCGGGCGCGCAGCGGATCCGCGCGGGCCGTCCGCTCCGCCTCGGCGGCCAGCGACTCGGCCTCGGCCGTGTCCACCGCGAGCTTGGGCAGGACGAGCCGGTAGCCGTCGCCCATCGACACCAGGACGCTCGGCGCCTTGTCGTCGCTGCCGCCGTTGCTGTTTCCGCTCCCGCCGCTCCCGCCGTTGCCGTTCCCGCCGTTGTCGCTCCCGCTCCCGCCGCTGCCGTTGCCGTTCCCGCCGTTGCCGCCGACTTCCGCGGCGCCGTCCAGGATCTTCCGCCACCGCCAGGCATAGGTGCGGACGGTGGTCATCGCGGCGTTCGGCGGCTCCTCCCCCCAGAGCGCCGCGATCAGGTCGGTGGCGCTCGCCGAATGGCCCGGCCGCAGCAGGAGGACGGCCAGCATCGCCTGCTGCTGCGGACTGCCCACCTTCAGCGCCGTCGCGCCGCGGTGCGCCCGCATCAGACCGAGTAAGGAAAAACGGAGATCGCCCAATCCTGCCCCCAGCTGCCCCAGGACAGTGCCCGCCCCGCTCGTGCACATGTCAGACTTTGTGTCACCTATTAATCACAGTGCCCCACCCGGTGTCGAGACGCCGTTGAGCCTGCGGTGACCTGGCGTTGAACGCCACCGTGCAGGATGGACCGTGCCGGGGGCCACCGGAGACGGTCCGGTCCGCCCCCACCCCAGCCCTGCACACCGGGCGCAGGGAGACCCCCTGATCCCCGAACTCCTCTACCCCCCAAGGCCGCTGCCGCCGCGGGCCGGTCCACCCCGCGCCTGCCTCCGCCCGGACGGCCGGGAACCCCGCGCTCCGGCCCCGCCGTCGGCCGCCGGTGGCGCCGGGCCACGACCATACCTTCGGAGGCGGACGCCGTGAACACCGCTCTGCTCTACCAACTGCTCGACGTCGACCCGGCCGACGGGCCGGCCGAACTGCTCCACCGCTCCCGCACCAGCCGCCACCTGCCCTCCCTGGTGCTCTCCGCCCTCGCCGGCGACGCCGTCCGGATGGGCGAACCCGCCCGCGCCGAACTCCGCCGCGCCCGCGACCGCGCCGACCGCTACACCCGCCTCGCCGGACACCTCGCCCGCTCCACCGGCGTCCGCGCCCTCCGCGGCCTCCCGCTCGCCGGCTACTACCCGGCCGGGCTGCTCCGGCCGCTGGACGCCCTCGACCTGGTCGCCCCCGGCGAGGCCGCGCTCTGGCAGGCCGTCGTCCGGCTGGTCACCGACCAGCCGGTGGAGCACATCGAGGTCGCGCTGACCGGCGACCGGCCCCACCACACCGCCGTCACCGTCCACTGGCCGGCCGAGGACCCGCTCGTCGACCCCTGGTACCGCGTCCGCCTCACCACCGCCGCCCTCGACGGGGACGGCGCCGGCGTCCCGGTCCGCCCCTACCTGGTCGCCGACGACCACGTCGAATGCCTCATCGCCCTCGCGGAGGAGGGCCTCCGCCGCCCCTTCCTCCCGGCCGACGTCCTCGACGTCGCCGCCCTCGACCGGCAGCCCTTCGAACCCGCCGAGACCGCCGCCGTCATCGCCGCCTACCGCCTCGCCCCCGAGGCCGCCGCCCTCATCGACCTCGCCGCCGCCCACCTCCCGCTCGGCCCGCTCGCCCTGGTCCGGGCCACCCTCGAAGCCGAACTCGCCCCCGAGCACCGGCGCCGTTCGGAGGCCGCCACCCCCCGGCTCCCCGCCCGCCACGGCACCCTGCTGCGCCGCGCGGTCATCCGCCACGACTGGGACGAGGCCCGGCTGGTCCCCGCCCCCGACGGCCCGCTCCTGCTCACCCCCGTCGCCGACTACCTCCTGACCCCGGCCCCGGACTCCGCCACCCCGGCCGGGCGCGCGGCGGCCCTCCGGGCACTCCACGACTGGGACGCCCTCTGTTGACCGGCCGCCCCGACCGGTTGGTGTGACCGGCCGCCCCGACCGGCCGCCCCGGTCGGCTACCCCTCCACCGGTTCGGCGTCGCTCAGGTCCTCCACGCGTACCGGCCGCAGCCCCTCGAACACCACGGCGAGCCCGTACGGGTCACAGACCGGCAGGGCGCCCTCGGTGAACCGCACCTGCCAACCGTCCACGTGGAAGTCGATCTGCGGGGCTCCCAGCGGAAGTTCGACGGCGGAGCCCGCGAGGTGGCGCCCGGCCTCCTCCGCCGTCAGCCCGAGCACCTCCGGCTCCGCCGCCAACACCTCCCGCACGAACCCGAGCGCCGCCCCGACGAAGCGGTCCACGTCCGCCACCACCTCGCCGAGCAGCGACAGGTCGACCTGCTCCGGCTCCTCGCCCGCCTCCAGCAGGACGTTGACCTCCACCGGCTCCCCGTACAGCCCGGACCGGGGCGGCTCCGCCACGCCCCACACCCGCAGCCCACCCGGTCCGTCCGCCACCGGCACCAGCCCGCCGAACCCCATGTCCTCCACCGTCATGCCCCGCAGTCTTCCACTTCGCCGTCCCCGCCGCGGGCCCCTTCGCCGGCCGTCGGCCGTTCCGCGTCCCGCTGCAGGACCTTCACCGCCTCGTCCTCCGCCCCGGCCCGCCGGTACGCCTCCGCCGCCGCCTCCCGTACCGCCGCCACTTCCCCGTCGGCCCGCCGGACCCTCTCCGGCCGCCGGGCGGCCTCCTCCCGCCGCGGCCCCACAGTCCTCGTAGGGTGGTCGGAGCTGGACCGACCACCCTACGAGAGGTGTTCCATGCCGACGACCCGGCCCGCATCCGACCCGGCCCCGCGCGCAGAACTCGGCGTGATCGGCGGCTCCGGCCTGTACGCGCTGCTCGACGACGTCACCGAGGTCACCGTCGGGACGCCGTACGGCCCGCCCAGCGACTCCCTCTTCATCGGCGAGGTGGCCGGCCGGCGGGTGGCGTTCCTGCCCCGCCACGGGCGCGGGCACGACATCCCGCCGCACCGGATCGACTACCGGGCCAACCTCTGGGCCCTGCACTCCCTCGGCGTGCGCCAGGTGCTCGGCCCCTGCGCGGTCGGCGGCCTGCGCCCCGACTACGGGCCGGGCACCCTGCTCGTGCCGGACCAGTTCGTCGACCGCACCTCGGGCCGGGTGCAGACGTTCTACGACGGCGTCCCGCTCCCCGACGGCTCCGTCCCGGGCGTCGTGCACGCCCCGATGGCGGACCCGTACTGCCCGGCCGGCCGCGGCGCCGTCCTGGCGGCGGCCCGCGCCGCCGCCTGGGAGCCGGTGGACGGCGGGACCCTCGTCGTGATCGAGGGGCCGCGCTTCTCCACCCGCGCCGAGTCCCGCTGGTTCACCGCCAACGGCTGGTCGGCGGTCGGCATGACCGGCCACCCGGAGGCCGTCCTGGCCCGCGAACTCGCCCTCTGCTACACCTCCCTGAACCTGGTCACCGACCTGGACGCGGGCGTGGAGAGCGGCGACGGGGTGACTCACGCGGAGGTGCTGGAGGTCTTCTCCCGCAACGTGGACCGGCTGCGCACCGTCCTCTTCAAGGCCCTCGAAGCCCTCCCCGCCACCCGCACCTGCCCCTGCCCCCGGGCCCTCGACGGCTTCACCCCCGGCCTCCCCGGCGTCCCGGGCCCCTGACCCGCCCGGACACCCGCCCGGACACCCGCCCGGGGAGGGGGCAGCCGGCGGCGGCGCCCAGCCGTGCAGACTCGACCCATGGAGCACTTCGCCGCCAACCCCGACACCCTCAAGGGCGTCGTGACACTGCTGGACGACGGGGGCACGCGCTGGGTCCTGCACCGCAGGCGACTGGACCTGCGCGCCGTCCGCCGACTCGTCAGGGACGCCGCCACACCCCTGGTCTGGGGCGACATGGGCGGGATCAGCCCCCGTGCCACGGCGGACGGCGACCGCCCGGAACTCTGGGCACTGATCAGGAACGCGTACGCGGGGCCCGGCGGTGACCCCTCCTACGGGCGCTACCTGGCACACGAGTTCCGCGTCGCGCCGGGCCGCCGCCTGCTCTACGTCGAGGACCACTGCTGAGGAGTCCGGCCCCTCACGCGCCCGCGTGGACGTAGGCGGCCCAGACGTGGGGGCGGTCGGGTATCCGGCTGCGGAGTTCGCGGACGGTGTGGTGCAGGGCGAGCGCGCCGGCCGCCGTGTCACCGGCGGTCGCCCGGCGGTAGAACGCGCGGGTGACCTGGTCGGCGTAGGTGCTGTCGATCTCCCAGAGCGTGCCGACCGCCTCGGGGAAGCCGGCGACCAGGAAGGCACTGGTGATGTGGATGGCCTCGTCGCTGAGCCGGTCCGAGGTGCGGGCCGTGCCGCAGGCGGTGAGGAAGGCGAGCCGCGCGGCCCGCGGCCGGGCCCGGCAGATCTCCAGGACGGAGAGCCGCTCGCCGCTGGGCAGGTGGAGCAGGGCGCCCGACGGTTCGCCCGGGTCGGTGGCCGCGTGGCAGCCGAAGTGCACCCACTGGGTGCCGCCGAGCGCGCGGAGCACGGCCTCACGGGTCGCCGCGGCGCCGACCAGGGGTGCGGGTGCGCGGAGCAGGTCGGCGGCGTAGTGGGCCGCCGTCGCGACGCCGGGCATGTCGTCCTCGGGGGCGGCGACCAGCAGGGCGGCGCTCCCTCCGGCGGCCCCGCCGGTGCCCTCGCGGTGGGCCGCCCGGGAGCGCGCGTACGCCAGGGTCTGGAATCCCGGGACGTACGAGGACACGACGGCGTCGAGCGCGGCGCCGCAGCCGCCTTCGCCGCAGTCGGGCAGGGTGCACTGGGCGGCGTGCAGCGGAAGGGCGTGGAAGGCCCCGGTGGGGATCCACCAGATCCGCGGCCAGGGACCGGAGTCGGGCACGGGGCCGCCGGCTCCCAGGTGGTCGAGGACCGGGCGGACGATCCGGTGCCAGGTCCAGGAGAGGGTGCGGCGGGCGGTGGCGCCGGCGTCGACGAGGGCGGCGGGGGAGGGCCGGGCGGCGCCCTGGCCGTTGATGGCGTCGACGGCTCCGCGCAGTAGGCGGGCCGTGTCGGTGAGCTCGTCGGTGCCGGGGTCGAGCGGCAGCGCGGTGATCGACCGGCCGGTCACCACGAGGGCGTGGCAGTGGTGCGGGCCCTGGTGCAGCAGGACGACCGGCCCGTCGGCGGCGAGGCCGCGCAGCCGGTCGCCGGTGAGCGGGCGGAGGAAGTCGTCGAACCCGGGCAGGGCGCGGATGCGTTCGATCAGCTCGTCGAGGTCCCGCGAGGCGTGGAGCCCGGCGAGCCGGGCCCGCTCGGGGACGGCGTGCGAGGACCGGCCGGGCTCGGCGGCCGCCGGGTCACCGGCGGTGGCCCCGGTGTCGGTGGGGCCGGTGGCGGTGGTGCCGGTGGCGGCGGGGCCGGTGTCGGTCAGGTCCGAGAGCAGGTCGGTGAGGCGCTCGAACTCGTCCGCCGGTTCGGCGTGGGCGGCCCGCAGTTCGCCGAGGTCGGCGCGGGCCTCGATCCGCCGGGACAGCAGCAGCCCGCGACCGCGTTCCAGCAGCTCGACGGCCCGGTCGACGTCGGGACCGGCGACGGCGCCGAGGTCGGAGGGGTGCAAGGCCGCTGGGCGGGCCGCCCGGGGGGCAGCCGCCGACCCCGCCTCCGTCCCCGGCCCCGCCCCTGACCCCGCCCCCGTCCTCCGGTACGCATCCACGTCGACGCCGTACGCCGCCAGGCGGGCACGGACGTCCCGGACGGTGATCGACGTCAGGATCAGCTCGGTGATCCCCCGCAGATCCCCGTCGAACGAGGCGAGTCCGTGCTCGGCGGCCTGCTGGGTGCTGCCCCGGTCGGTGACGCGCGGCAGCAGCTCGACGGCCGCCTCGACGTGGGCGAGCGCCGTGGCGATGCCCGGTCCGGACTCCCGCAGGGCTCCCGCCGCGGCCCCGATCTCCTGGTGCGCCCGCAGCCACGCGGGGGCGGTGAGGGTGTCCATCAGCGGGCCGGCGGCCTCGCCGAGCAGGCTGTGCATCAGCCGTCGCGCCGCGGCCTCGACGGGGTCCGCGGGCGTCCGCCCGGGGTGGTCCGGTGCGCCTTCGGTGACGGCCGGCGGCAGCGGGAGGGGCAGGTCGCCGGTGACGAGGGTGAGGGGGGCCCGCAGCAGGTCGGCCCAGCCCTCGGGGGCCTCCAGCGCGACGGTGTCGACGACGCGCCGGGCCTCGTCGGTGAGGTTCCGGGCCTGTGCGGGATCGCCGGTCCGGACCTTCAGGACCCGCTGGACGAGGACCCTGATCAGCGTCATCGCGGCGTTCATCCGCCGCGGGTGGCCGGTCGGGCACGCGGCGAAGGTCGCGCGGCACCGTTCGAGCTGCTCGTCCGTGACGACGGCCGTGAGGCCGCCGCCCGGGCCGATGGCGTCGATCATGTTGAGGTAGTCGTCGCCCATCAGGTCGAACCCGGCGGTCCGGGCCGCCTCCCGGTCCTCCTCCGCGGCGCCGAGGTCCCTGAGCCGCAGGGCCACTTCCCGGGCCCGGGCCAACTGCTCCGGGTCGTGGCCGAGTACGTAGTTCTGCAGGGCGCTGTGGAGCTCGGTGTGGGCCGACATGAACGCGTGGTAGGGGCCGGTGGTCCGGCGCGGGTCCTTGGGGACGGCCGCCGCTTCGGCGAGGATCGCCGCCGCCTCGCGCGCGGCCTCCGGGTCGAGGCGGAGGGCCGAGAGGAAGGTGAGCGCCTGGGCGAGGATCTCGTCGGTGGCCTCGGAGTCCTGGGGGGCGTGCGTGCGGGCGTACCGGAGGAGCGTGACGATCTCGTCCATCGCGCCGGGGTCGCGGGAGGTGGCGGCCCGGGCCGCCAGGGCGGCGCCGAGGGTCCCGGACACGTGGGCCCGCAGGAGGGTCTCGTCCTGGGGGAGGTCCGCCAGGATCCCGCGGATGGCCGTGATCTCGTCGTCGAGTCCGCCGGGTTCCTCGGCGCCGTCGAGCCGCAGAGCGCCGAACCGGCCCATCAGGGAGGTCATCCGGGCGAGTTCCGGGTCCTCGAAGCCGCCGTCCGGCTCGCCGGCGGCGGCCGTGGCCGCGGCGAGCGGCAGGGCCACGTCGTAGCGGCCCTCGTTCAGCAGGCCGGTCAGCGGCAGGCCGGGCGGGGCCGAGGCGGCCGCCTGCCCGGCCAGCGCCCCCGCCTCCGCGGCCAGCCGGGCGGCGGAGGCCGGGTCGGACGCCCGCAGCTCCTCGGCCCGGACGCCCGTGAGGGAGGCCAGGAGGGCGACGTAGGCGTAGCGCCGCGGCTCGTCCGGCGGGACCGCGGCGAGCGCGGCGCGGAACCGGGCGATCCGCTCGTCGGAGACGGCGAGGTCGACGAGCGAGGTCGCGATCGAGAAGACCTCCAACTCGATGTCCGGGGGCGCCCCCAGGTGGTCGTTCAGCTCCCTGAGGCGGTCGAGGAGGCTGCTCGCCGCGCCCGGATCGTCCGGCCCGGGCGTGTCCGCTCCGGGCACGGCGGTCCCGTCGCCTCCGACGCCTGCACCGTCTCCGCCGCCACCTCCACCGCTACCGCCACCTCCACCGCGCTCGCGGGCGAAGGCCTCCTGTGCGTCGGCCAGGGCGGCGGCGACGACGGGATGCGCCGGATGGCCGGCCGGGGTGGCGGCGAGGGCCGACTCCAGCCGCCGCACGCCGCAGGCGATCCGGCCGGCGTCGTGCTCCCGGACGCCGGCGTCGGCGAGGGTCATGCCGATCCGCAGCTCGAACTGCCCCGCCCAGGAGGTCGAATCGGCCTGGAGGGAGCGCACCATGTGCAGGGCTTCCAGGGCCTCCGACGGGAGGGTTCCGGCGGGGGCCGTCGCGATCAGCCGGTCCACCTCGGTGAACGGGGGGTCCCCGAGCAGCCGGGCGGCGTCGAGGACGGTCCCGAGGGCGAGCGTGGCCGCCTCGGCCGCGGCCTGGTCCAGGTCGCCAGGGGCGAGGGCGGACAGCACCCCGCTCGCCACCCGGCCGTGGTGCGCGGCCTGGGCCAGCCCGTCCGGGTCGGCGGTCAGGTGGAAGCGCGCCAGCTCGAACCCGAGGGCCTGCATGGTCAACTCGATGTCCCCGTCCGGCCCCTGCGGCAGCAGGCTCCGGGCCAGCACGGACCAGGCAAGCGCGCGCTCCAGTGCCGTCAGCCGGTCGGGCCCGGCGGTGTCCGGTGCTTGGAGCAGCTCGCCGTGGGCCGCGGCGGCGAGGTGGGCGAAGCGTGCGTCGTGGAGCGGGTCGGCGGGGTCGAAGGACTCCGTGAGCTGGGGCGGGAACTGCACGTGCGCGGGGACGCGCGGCTGCAGGAAGCCGAACGTGGCGCTGATGAAGAGCACGTTGACGGCGGCTTCCGGGTCGTCGGGCCCCTCGTGCCGGAGCCAGAAGGTCCAGAAGGTCGCGAGGACCTTGTCGAGGTCGACGAGGTCCTCGGGTGAAGGGGCGGCCTCGCCCAGGAGCGCGAACGCCTCGTCCGCCGCTCCGGGAGCCCGCAACGGTGCGTTGCCGCGAGCCTTCTGAGCCGCCAACACCCGTTCCACCACGCGTTCGTGAAGCCCAGTCACAACTCCACACTATCCTGGCGTATCGTCGGAACGCCGTGCATCGGCGGGAACCGGTCGGCGGAAACCGAGGGGAGAGGCCGTGGGATCCGGGGGTAAGGAGCAACGGGTCTTCGAGGACGCCGTCGAGTACCTGTGCCGCAACGCCGAGGCGCTGCGCGAGCTGGTCGGACCGGCGCACTGGGACGGGCCCTTCGCCCGCGTCCGGGACGGCGCACCGGCCACCGAGGACTGGCGGGAGGCCGTACGGGACCTCCACGAGGCGGCCGAGGAGGCCGGGATCCCCGGCGGGATCGGGCTGCGCACCACGATGGGCGTCGGCGACTGGCCGGGCGGGCCCGTGCCGCGGTCGGTCGGCTGGATCTGCCCCACGGGGCGCTGCGCCCGGATCGACCTGCCGGACGGGGCGGCGTCGGACGCCCGGGTCTGCGCGCTGAGCGGCGGACCGCTGCGCCGGGTGGACTGAGATGGGCCTGGGACTGCTCCTCGAACTCCAGAAACGCATCCCCGACGGATGGTTCCTGCGCCGGCTGCTGCCCGCCGTGCTCCTCGTGGTCGTCGCCGCGCTCGGCAGCCGGTTGGGGTGGCGCCACTGGTCCGACGTCGGCCTCGCCCGCGAGAGGACCGCCGGCGTGCTGCGGTTCGACGGCGGCCTCACCTCCGACAGCGCGGCGGTGCTCGCGCTCCTCGCGGCGGCCGCGGTGGCGGCCGCGTTCCTGGCACCCTTCGCCGCCGGGGCGGTCGGCGCGCTGGCCTCGGGAGCCTGGCCCTGGTGGCTGACACCGCTGGGGCGGCGGCTGACCCGCCGCCGGGAACGGCGTTGGGCACCGCCCGAGCAGATCGCCAGGGAGGCCGTGCGGGCCCGCGCGGCCGGGCACGAGCTGCGCGCCGCCCGGCTCGACGCACGCCGCGCCCGCGCCGCCCCGACCGGGCCCGCCGGCCCCACCTGGTCGGGCGACCGGCTGCGCGCGGCGGAGGAGCGCATCCGGGCGACGGCCGGCGCGGACGTCGCCGAGGCCTGGACGGGGCTGCTCCTCGGCGCGCCCGACGCCACCCGGGAGGCACTGGGCGCGGCCCGCGAGGCCTACGACACCGCCTGCGAAGCCCTGGTGTGGGGCGTGGCCTTCACCGTCGTCGGCCTCTGGTGGTGGCCCTCGGCCGTCGTCGGGATCCTCGTCGGCCTCGCCTCCTGGCGTTCGCTGCGCCAGGCCGTGGAGACCCTCTGCCGCACGGCCGAGGCCGCCTTCACCCTCCGGCACACCGACCCCCCGGCCGACCGCCCGGCCGAGCCCGGAGCCCTGGGTTCCGAGCCCTGAGTCCTGAGCCCTGAGCCCTGAGCCCTCGCACCGGCATCCCGCCCGGTGGCCGCCCGGTGGCCGCCCGGCGGCTCGCGGGTCAACGCATCGCCCCGGAAGGGTTGCCGGCTGTCGATCAGCCCGCCAGTGCCGCGAGCTCCGCGTCGGCCCGCTCGGTGACCAGGGCGAGGACGCGGCCGGCGGCGGCGAGGTCCTCGGCGGGTATCCCGCCCCACACGCGGGCGGAGACGGGGGCGGTCTCCGCGCCGACGGTGGCGAGCAGTTCGCGCCCCGCATCCGTGGGGCCGAGGTGTGTGCCGTCCGAGACGAGCAGCTGCCGGGCCAGCAGTTCGTCGAGAGCGGCGTGGATGTCGGCCGGATCGGCCTTGAGGGAGGCCCGGACCTGGGCGACGAGGTCGTCCCGCGTCCGAGGGGCGTCGGAGGTGACGGCGGCGCGCAGCGCGATCTGCTGCTGGAACGTGGTGCCGTGCCGGGCCAGGACGTGCTCCAGGACGCCGCGGGCGGCGTAGTGCGCCAGGCCGAGCATGCGGGAGTCGGCGACGGGCCCGTCGGTGGCGGCGGCGCCGGTGGCAGAGGCGGTGGTGCCGGTGCCGGTGCTGGTGGTCATGGTGTTGTCCCCTGAGTGCTCTCGTCGTTCGGTAGGGATGGAGCGAGAGGTGCGTCGAGCAGGATCGTCAGCTCGTCGGTGAGCGCGCGCGTCCGTTCGGCGTCGAGGCCGCCGAGGGGCTCCAGCAGCTGCTGGAGCAGTTGCTGGACCACCGTGATGGCCTGCCGGGTGACGGTCCGGCCCTGCTCGGTGAGCGCGAGTTGTACGGCGCGCGGGTCGCGGGGGTCGCGGGTGCGCTCGATCAGGCCGGCGGACTCCAGGGCGCGCGCCAGCTTCGAGACGTACAGCGCCTCCAGGCCGGTGTGGTCGGCGAGTCGGCGCTGACTGGGCCGCTCGCCGGTGCGCTGCATGCCGTGCAGCGACGCGACCAGGACGTACTGCGCGTGTGTGAGGCCCAGTGGAGCCACCGCGCGATCGACTGCGACGCGCCACTTGTTGGCGAGTCGCCATACCAGGAAGCCGGGCGTGGGGCCCGGTGAACCCTTGCTCATGCCAAATAGAGTACATGGCTACTATGTCCATGGCTACTATTCCGGCGCGGGCGTGAGCGTGCGGGCGTGAGTGTGGGTGTCGGCGTCGGCGACTGCGGGTCGTCGAGCGTCAGTCCGTCCGTCCGTGGTCCCGCTCAGGCGGTGGTGCGGGCGGCCGTGTAGAGGACGGTCAGGCGCGGGTCCTCGACCTGTCCGCCCTGCTCCTCGACGAGCGTGGCGAGCCGGGTCAGGAACTCCTCGCGGGCGGCCGGGGCGAGTTCGGCGACGTTCGGGAACGTCGACCACAGGTCGCGCGCGGTCCGCGGTGTCAGCGTCTGGTGCCACTCGACCGCGTCGACCGCCACCTCGCCGAACCAGCCGCCGGCGGTCAACTGCCGCCGCCACCGGTCGGCGTCGAGCGCACGCGGGCGGCTGTCGCGGTAGCCGGGTTCGGCGGGGAGCAGGTCGCGGTACACCTCGTCGAGCCGGTCGCGGAACGGCGTCGGTCGGCGGGTGTCGCCGAACTCGGTCCACCAGGCGGCCACCCGACCGCCGGGGCGGACCAGTTCGCCCAGCCTCCTGGTCGAGGCGACCGGGTCCAGCCAGTGCAGCGAGGTCGCCGCCACGGCCAGGTCGAACCCGCCCGCGCCCGCAGGGCCGAGGTCGGCGGTCTCGAAGTCGGCGATCACCACCTCCAGCCGGTCGCAAGCGAGTTCGGCGGTGAGGATCGCCGCCAGGTGCTCGCCCGGCTCGACCGCGACCACGTGGGCGCCGGCCGCCAGCAGCGGCCCGGTCGCCAGACCGGTGCCGGCACCGACGTCGAGGACCCGTGTGCCCGGCCGCAGTCCGCAGCGGTCCGCCAGCAGGTCGAACACCGCGTCCGGGTACGGCGGCCGCCCCCGCCGGTACGTGTCGGCGGCGGCGTCGAACGACATCCGGTGCCCCGGCGGCCGTGCCTCGGGTGTGCCCATCCGGCCAGTCTGCCACCACGGCCGGTGCGCGGCACCGGGGTCGAACCCCGACGCCGGAGAAGGCGAGCAGCCTTGTGCTGTTCCGGCGAAAGCCCGTCGGCGATCGTCGGCGGTGTTCTCCGCAGCCGCTCGTGATTCCCGTGATTCCCGGGAATCGCGACAATCCGGGAGCTGCGGGGCGGACTTCCTCGGTTCCACCGCCGAAAGCATCCCTCGGCCGGAGGAGAATCCCGCCGGTTCGGGCGGCTCCGGTTCCGGTTCCGGTATCGGCGGAGTCGATTCCGGCGCGGAACCGGTCCGTCCCCGTGCCGATTCGGACAGTGCGCACACGACGACCGGTCGTTGCCGCGGCTGCCTGTTGTCATGGTCTGGCACCTCAAGTTGCCAGGAGTACGAGTCGCACGAAGGAGTCAGGATGTTCCGCAGGAATTCCGCTCGCATAGCGGCCCTCGCCGTGACGGCCGGTTCGATTCTGCTGGCGGTCCCCGCCACCGCCAACGCCGGCACCACCGCCTACACCCCGCAGACGGCCTGCGGTTCCAGCTACGTCACGAAGGATTCCTTCAACCTGCCGGGCAACACCTCGACGGTCTACCTGACCTACAGCAGTTCGACCGGCAAGAACTGCGTCGCCACCATCAAGAACACCAAGGTCGGCACCCCGACGCCGACCGGGGCCTATCTGACCTTCGGCGACGGCAGCGGGAGGCAGGAGGAATTCAAGGACTTCAGCTACTACGCCACGGCCTACATCTACGCGCCCGGGCAGTGTATTTACTACGGCGGCCGGGACTACAACTCCGGTACCTGGTGGGGCAAGGGCCCGGGCTGGTGCGGGTGAGCGGAGCCCTCGCCCACCCGCCGCGACCGACCGGCGGGTGAGCGGCGGGTGAGCGGCGGGTGACCGGCGGGTGAGCGGCGGGTGAGCGGCGCACTGCCTTCGGAACGGCTCGGGCCCCCGCAGACCTGCCTCTGCGGGGGCCGGAGCCGTGGGCGAGCGGCGTGTTCGGTGAGCCACCCACCCGGTGCGCTCGGCCGCTGAGCCCGCTGCGCGTCCTGGAAGCCCTCCGCGGTCTCGTCGCGCCCGGCGGGACCGTTGCCGTCACGTCGTCCGAACAGGGCGGCATCTCGCTCGACACCGAGGGCGGCTACGAGCTCTACAAGGCCGGCGAGGCCGCGCTCAAGCGGTTGGTGCGCAGCTACGCCACCCGCCACGCGGGCGACGGGCGGACCGTGCCGCCGATCGACGGTGCCGTGGTAACGGGCGTCGTGGCCGAGTCGTCCCGAGTGCGAGTACTCGGGACAGGACCGGCGCTCCGCGCCATGATGGTCTGATGCCCGAACAGATCATCGATCCGCTCGTCGCCGTTCCGCTGACCGTGGTCGAGGCGGCGACGCTCGTCCTGTTGTGGTTCGTGGCCTCGATCCAGCGGTGGGCGGCGGAGGGCAGGGACGCGCCCGGGCTGGACCGGGCCGTCGACATCGGGCTGGTGAGCGCCGCGGTCGTTCCCGGCGTGGGCGCCTACGTGTTCTTCCGCCTGGACATGCCGATCAGCGCCGTCTCCCAGTGCCTGGTGGCTGCGCTGCCGACGTACGGCGTCGTCGGCGTCGTCGTGAACAGCCTCCGGGCCCGGCGGTTCCGGCGTGATCGCCGGGACGGCTCCTGACACCGCAACGGTGCCCACACCCCGGAGCCCGGCCGGTCCGGAGGAGGGTGCCCGCATGCGCCTCAGCCCTTCCTCCGCAGCACCAGGTACTGGTCCGGCCTGGCCAGGTCCCTGCTGTAGTGGAGCGTGCCCTCCGACGGCATCGTGATCAGGCGGTAGATCGACCCGTCGGAGATGCACGTCGCGCCGGGCGAGGAGCCGGACTCCCTGGACGCGTAGGCGACCCGGCTCTCGTCGGCCGAGCTGAGCGTCCAGGCGCCCTCGCACCAGATACCGGTCTTCGGCGTCTCGGCGCGGATCTTGCTCCTCTCCTCGCTCGGCGCCGACTGGACGATGGTGAGGGTCACGGTGGTGACGTCCCCGTTGGCGGCCTTCTTCTCGCCGACCCACGTCCCGAGGAACTTCGCGGGGATGATGCCCGGCCCCGGGGCGGTCGGGGACGAGCCGGGCTCGGGGCTCTCGTCGGCCAGGCCGGAGGGGTCGTCGGTCGGCTCGGGGCTCTCCGAAGCCGGGGCGGCGGGTGCCGTCCGGTCTCCGGTCGGGGCGGTCCGGCCGGGGTCGGAAGCGGTGGACTGCTGGTCGTTCTCCCGTAGCTTCTCGACCAGCAGGTATCCGCCGCCCAGCAGCAGTACGACGGCCAGTACGGCCGCCAGCGCGCCGTACCCCCGCCGGCCGCCTGGCTGTTGTGGGTACGGCCCGTAGCCCGGCACCGTGGCCGGTACCGACGGCATCGGGGCCGGGGCCGGGGCCGGGGCGGGGATCGGTCCGGAAGCCGGGGGCGGCGTGTACGGCCCGCCCGGCCCGACGGGTCCAACGGCCGGCGGGCCGAAACCCGGCGGGGCCGGCGGCCCGAACCCGGGCGCACCGGTGGCCCCGGGCACGCCGGTGGCCCCGGGCAAACTGCCGCCCGGTACGGCCTTCGCCGCCTCGGCCACGCGCGCCGCCCTCGCCGCCTCGGCGACCGTCCGGCCCCCGGCGGGAGCCCGGGTTCCGGCCGCCGACTCCGGAGCCGTCGCAGCAGCCACGTCCCCCGCGGCCGCCGCCTCCCCGGCCTCCCGCTCCCCTTCCAGGTCCAGCAGCTGTACGGCACTGCGCCCGACCGCCGCTGCCAGCGCCGTCGGCAGCCAGTCCCCGTGCCCCAGCCGGGCGGCGGCCGTGCCGTCGCCGTCCAGCCGTTCCCGTAGCCGTTCGGGCGTCGGGCGGGCCGACGGGTCCTTGGCCAGGCAGTCACGGACCAGGGAGCGCAGCGGGTCGGCCAGTCCGGAGAGGTCGGGCTCCTCGTGCAGCACCCGGTAGAGCAGGACGGGCGCGCTCACCCCGGAGCCGAACGGCATCGTGCCCGTCGCCGCGTACGCGAGGACCGCGCCGAGCGAGAAGACGTCGCCGGCCGGCCCGGCGGGCAGGCCGTTCGCCTGCTCCGGCGACATGAAGCCCGGCGAGCCGACCACCTGGCCGGACTGGGTGAGCACGGTGGCGGCGTCCAGTGCGCGGGCGATGCCGAAGTCGATCAGCCGCGGTCCGTCCAGGGTCAGCAGCACGTTCGACGGCTTGACGTCCCGGTGCACCAGCCCGAGGCCGTGCACATGGGTGAGCGCCTCGGCGAGGCCGACGCCGAGGGTGCGGACGACCGGCTCGGGCAGTGGCCCGAACTCCCTCACGGCGTCGGTGAGCGCGGGCCCGGCGACGTAGCCGGTGGCCACCCAGAGGTGCCCGCCGTCGGTGTCCGCGTCCAGGACCGGTGCCGTCCAGGTGCCGCCGACCCGCCGGGCGGCCGCCACCTCCTGACGGAACCGGGCGCGGAACTCGGGCTCCCCGGCCAGGTCGCGACGGATCACCTTGACGGCGACGGTCCGCCCGCCCGTGGTCCGGCCGAGGTAGACCCGGCCCATCCCGCCCGCTCCGAGCTGCCGCAGCAACCGGTACTCGCCCACCTGCCGCGGATCGTCCGCTGCCAGCGGCTGCATGCCCACGCTCCCCTCGACGCCCGGCGTGGCCGTCCCCGCCTCACACGTCCGGGGCAGACGCTATCGGCCCGGGACCACCCGTGGAACGGGATCGCGATCACTGAATCATCATCAGATGATCACAGTGCAGCCGGGCCCTGTCGACCCCCTCTCAGCCCCCTCTCGGCCCCGCTCCCCACAGCCTCCCCGTGGCTCTCCCGCACCGCCCGCCCGACCGTCGACGAGCGACGACCCCGGATGCCTCCCCACCGTGAACGGTCCGACCGGCGCAACCGGCGACCGTCACGGTGGGGACCGTCGCACGCGGTACCGAAACCCGCGGTACTAGAGCTCCCTGACATGCGGCGGGTTGCCGGTGGAGACGGAGAGCTTCCCCTGCTGGATCTGGACGTCGCTGCCGCGGAACAGCACCCCGTACTCCTTGGTCATCGCGACGCTGCCCCTGCCGAAGGTGACCCCGATGCCCCGCTCGAAGGTCACCCACTTCTTGAACTCGTTGATCCCGAAGAACACGATCCGGTCCGGCAGGGTGACGAACATCCGCTCACCGTCGTGACTGAGCTGCATCCCACCGCCGACGGTGAGGAGGCCCTTCACGTGCCCTTCTCCTGCGTGCAGCTCGTTCAGATCGGCCTTGTCGGCGATGACGTCGCCGAGGTCGTGCCCGCCGTCCCGGTAGACCCGGAGGCCGGCCTTGGGGAACTCGATCCAGCCGTCGGTGGTGTCCCGGCCCTGGACCCACTTGGTGTTGAGGCCGTTGAGGTCGGCTTTGTCGGCGGAGACGGTGCCCCATTCCTGGGTGCCGTCCTTGCGGACGTTGATGCCGGTTTGGGGGAAGTCGATCCAGCCGTTGCCGTGGTCGCGGTCGCCGACCCATTTGGTGTTGAGGCCGTTGAGGTCGGCTTTGTCGGCGGAGACGGTGCCCCATTCCTGGGTGCCGTCCTTGCGGACGTTGATACCGGCCTGAGGGAAGTCGATCCAGCCGTTCCCGGCGGCGCGGTCGCCGACCCATTTGGTGTTGACGCCGTTGACGTCGGCGCGGTCGGCGGTGACGACGCCGAGGTCCTTGTCGGGCCCGTGGTAGACGTCGATGCCGGTGTCGGGGAAGTCGATCCAGCCGGAGCCGGCGGTCCGTCCCTTCACCGTCCCGGTCTTCACGTCCTGCACGTCGGCGGTCCTGGCGGTGACCGTACCCAGGGCACGGTTCGGGTCGTCCACCTTCACGCCGTCCGCGGTGAAGGTGACCCGGCCCTTGTCCGAGGTCCCCTCGACCCACGGGGAGCGCGTCCCGCTCCCGAACTCCGGGACGAGCGCGTGGACGGTGGTGGTGAGGAAGTACCCGTGCAGCGCCTGCCCGCCGTTGTCCGTCCCGGCGACGAGGGTGTACGTGGTGCCGCGCTTCGGGGCGGGGACGGACCAGGTGTAGGCCTTGTCGACCACCGGGGGCGCGGTGACCGCCTGCACGGCGTGCTGCTCGGTGCCGTCCGGGTGGCGGATCCAGTAGTCGAGGTTGCTGGGCCCGTTCCAGTTCAGTTCGACCCACTGGCCCGCGTCCGTGTCCAGCAGGGAGTACGTCGGGCGGAAGTTGCGCGGGACCTTCGGCGCCTGCTTGGCGAGCGCCAGGGTGGTGGTGAAGGCGTCCGTCGGCATGGCCGCGTTGTCGTCGCCGCCGCCGGACCTCTCGTGGATCTTCACGAGGACCAGGCCGTCGCCCCGGGTGACCGGGATGTTGTCCAGTTTCAGGACGATCCCCTCATTGCCGGGCAGGGTGACCTTCTTCCCCGGCCACGTGCCGTGCTGGGCCCGGAACACGCCCCTGGTGTCGTCCCAGGCGAACTTCGGGTCGTCCAGCCAAGGCGGCGGCATGTACGTCAAGGTGAGGCTCGGTGTGATCGCCGCGGAATCCGCCGTCAGGTGCTCGGGGTCGGAGCCGACCGGGATCTCCACGTCGATGTACCTCCACTCCACGTCTTCCTGATGGGAGTTGGAGACGATCAGGTACACCGACCCCACGGACGGTGCCCCGTCGAACGACGCCTGCAGTGACGTCGGATCCGTGACGATCTCGTAGTGCAGCAAGGACGGCACAGCGCGGACTCCCTAGCTCGGCGTTGCACGGGATGCGGGCGGCGGACGCGCAGTGGGGGCCAGGTTGCTGCCGGGTGCCGTTCGGGTCCTTCGAGGCCGCACGCCCCGCCCGGGGACAGGTGCCATCAGGCTTTTCGACAGTAGGCAGCCCCCGTCGGTCCGAACACCGCGATCACGTGGAGCTGGCCCGAACCGATGCCCCATCTGGCCGGAACCGCGGATACCGGAACGCCTCGGACTCGATTCGACCAACGCCCCTAAATTTCATCGGAGTTGGGGAATCCGTGACGGTTGGGGAGCCGGCTTCTCCTGTGCGTACTGCCACCGGTGCAACACCCGCCGAGTCCCTTGGCCCGTGGGGTCGTTGTGAAGCGCCTGCGTCGACCGTGAGGCGGTGCCCGCCGCAGAACGGGGTCAGGGAGCCCAGGGCAGTCGGACGGCCTCGATCCAGGAGTCGTCCAGCAGTGCTTCGACGAGGGCGGTCGGCCCGGCGACCTTGGTGGCCCACAGGTCGTAGTCGGTGCACAGGACCCACGACCGGTCCTCGGCCCAGAGGTTGGACGGACTGAAGTCGACCCCGGGATCGTCGTACAGGGCCGAGGCGTCGCCGAGGCGACCCTCGCGCACGAGGAGGTTGTCGAAGTCGGCGGCGACTCCGAGGGACAGCGGGGTGTAGTAGGCGAGGCAGCGAGTGGCCGTCTCCCCGGGCGGTTCGGGCCGGGGGAGCGAGGGACGGGGCTTCGTCGTCACTCGGCGGGGGTGCCGCGGAGGAGGAAGGGGAGGTGGGTGCCTCTGGTGAGGGCGTCGAGGGCCTGGGTGGTGCGGCGGTACTGGTCGGGGGGCATGGCGTCGGGGAGTTGGGCGCGGTGGAGCCAGTGGACGGCGGTGACGGTGCGGGGTGGTCGGTGGCGGGCGACGGTGGATTCCTGGGGCCGAGGTGAGGCGGCCGCCCCAGTGGATGAAGGTGAGGGCTTCGGGGAGGTGGTGGGGGTCGGTGTGGTCGGTGGCGAGGATCGAGCGGAGGGGGAGGACGAGGCCGGTCTGGGTCTCGGTGTGTCGGCGGGCGGCGAGGTGGGGGAGTTCGTCGCGTTCGGCGTCGCCGCCGGGGAGGTGGAGTCCGGAGGTGTGGGAGCGGCCGATGAGGAGGAGGGCGCCGTCGCGGTTGAGGATGAGGGCCTGGTGGCCGAGTCGGCGGCGGGGCGGGTTGGTGAGGATGTCGGGGAGTTGGTGCAGCAAGTTCGGCTCCTGGGTTGTGGGTTGTGTGGGTCGGGGTGGTTCCGGCCGGGCCCGCGCTGGGGGCGGCGGGCCCGGCTGGGGTTCCCGCGTGGCGCGCCACACCGGCACGCGGGAGTTCAGGGGGTGGTGTCGGGGCCGTCGGGTTGGTCGGGCGAGAGCCAGGCGAAGCAGGCGGGGAGTCCGGCGCTGATGCCGGTGGCGAGGATGAGGCCGAAGATCAGGAGCTGGGGTCCGAGGGGGC